>CAZIYQ010000039.1:0-16210 GCA_964543505.1 uncultured bacterium
AGTAATGGCCAATCGCCACAGTCTGCCTCCATCCGGAAGCTCCTGCCAGATTCCCGAATTTTGCAGATCATAACTGACTGCAAAACTGTAACCGAAACGAGCCGGCTCATCTTTTGGCGCTTGTTCGTCTTCGGCTATGAGAGCGGAGACATCAATCTCCGTCAACATTTCAACCGGTATGTTCGTCCTTTCCAAAGCATAGGTCAGGCTGGGCGGGGTTCCACCGGCACTCACCTGGGCAAACATGAATGAACTGAAAAGCAATATTAACCCAAGGGTCATTTTAACTGTATTGGGGTGATTCAACTTTTATCCTCCTATAATAAAATTAAGAATTAGAATGATGTCAACGACATTGATGATGCCATCATTATTGTAATCCGCTGCAATCGCCTGCTGCGGGCTTGGGGTCTGGTTTCCGGTGATAAAACCGACGATGAGCATGATATCCAGGATATCGATCACATCATCCTGATTGATATCTCCCGGAACGAGGGCTCCGCCCAGCGTTGTTGCTGCTAAAACCGCATTGTAGAGATTCAGCCGTCCACCGCTCACGGTCACATCGGCAAGAGTGGGCAGAATGTCCACTGTGTCCAGAATAATTTGTTTGAGTTCAAGGGCTGCAGGTCCGGGTGTAGCCAAATAATAAGCCGCCCAGTCAGCCGTGACGGCAGAGTGCAGCAGTCCGATGGCGCCGGCCACGTGGGGAGTCGCCATGGAGGTCCCTGTTTTTGAACAGCTGACGCCCCCGGGAACCGTGCTGCAGATCTGAGTCCCCGGAGCTCCAAGGTCAATGGAGAGGGCACCATAGCCTGCAGAGGGGTATTTCTCATCGTTGCGGTTGGTATTGGTCACAGTTACGAGATAATCGCTGGAGCATCCGGTGGGAACATCACCAATCTGGTCCACATTCTGATTGGAGTTGATGGTGGCGGCGGCACTTAAAATTCCCACTGCCCCCATGGCATTGTAAAGGTCGTTCCAGACCGGATAGCTACCGGATTCGCAATCCGCATAATCCACACCAAAACTGCTGTTGGTAGCAACCACATTGGCACCGAGGGCATGGTCCGATTCGAGCCATAGCGTTTTCTGATCCAGCACATAACCATAAGCAATGGAGATGATGGAAGTCGTTCCGGAGGAGCCGGCCACACACATGATCTTCACATCCCAGTTGACACCGGTTACGTCTGTGCCATTGTTGCCCCTGGCTCCAACGGTCCCTGCAACATGGGTTCCGTGTGAACTGGTCTGCGGAATCGATCCGTCATTAGCATAGGCATCCCAGCCATGAATATCATCCACATAGCCGTTGTTGTCATCATCGATGCCATTGCCGGCGATCTCGTTTGTATTCGTCCAAATATTGTCGGCGAGATCCTGGTGCGTGTAGGCCACACCACCATCCACCACAGCCACCACAATGTCGTCACCAAGGGCGGTTCCGCCGCCAGTGGTGATATCCCAGGCCTCCGGTGCATCGATATCCGCATCAGGGGTTCCGCCCTGTTGTCCCGTATTGTTCATGTCCCACATATTGGGGAAATCCGGATCGTCGGGTATCTCCCTTTCGGACAGATAATGGTCCAGCTGAGCCCAGACAATATGAGGTATGGTCTGCACCCGTGCCAGTGCGGCCTTGGTGGATGCAAATCGTTTGTCATCCACTTTCACCAACCAGATGTTCAACCTATGGACCAGCTGCTTGTCAAAAGTAAATCCTTCTTTTTGCAGATCGGCGCGCAGGGCGTTTACATCCGCTTTGGAGGTGACTCTGATAATCAGTTGGTTTTCCACATAGGGGGTTTCAAATGCCAGCAGGAAAGACATCAATCCTGCCAGTATGAGGTATCTTTTCATAAAACTCTCCTTCTCTTCTAATAAAATTCTTTTACTGTATTAATATGCACTGCGAGTGATGATCTGATTCACCAGCAGGATCACATCCAGTATATCGATTGTTCCATCCCCATTCAGGTCGGCAAGCAAGGTCTGCAGTTCATCGGGTACCTGTACTCCCGTGATGAAATTTACGATACTGACAATATCTAAAATATCTACATTTCCGTCATTATTCACATCCCCCGGCAGCTGATCAGGGGTGGCCGTTCCGGCAAAATAAATTCTCGAAGGTCCATCTCTGTAATCCATCCATACAGCGTAAAGGTTATCACTCATAAAATGCAGTTTGGGGTGTGTCTGAACTACCGATCCATCGACGGGATCGTCATTCACCCGCTGATATTGGAAGATTCCATCGGCATAGGATTTTGAATAACCGTAATAGATATCGTCGGAGCCCAGGGCATCGTTAACCCAGACGGCATGCAGGTATTCGCGCTCAATTTCAATATCGGGGAAATCCTGAATGAAGAAGGCATCCTCCGGCGCCACATTCAATTCATCATGGAAAACCAGACTGAAGGGTGAGCCGATGCGCAAAAAAGTATTGGCAGGCTCATCGATCATGTAAGTGGCACCCACATAATTATCGTTAACATCAATGGATGGTCCGGAGGTTGGGCAATCCGTACTGCTCCACCAGTGATAGGACATGGCCACCGCCACATTAAAATCATATTGGTCAACGGGTTTGCGGGCAATGAAATGATCTCTGAAATTGTTGTAGTTGTTGCGAAAGGCAATATAGACATCCCCGGCATCGTTGACTGCAAGATCGGGAGGCGTACAGGTGGATGGCATGCCGAAACCGGAAGTCAAATCCGGTAAAGTACTGGCACCAAAAATCGAACTGCCGGGTTCGGTGACAGCATAGCGGATGCCCTCAAATTGACCTTCCGGTGTCCAGTTGTAATAGATGAGATGCAGCCGGTCGTCTGCACCATTTTCAATATCCGCAAATAATTGTGAACCTTCAGTGTCACTGATGACTCCGTTTTCCGTCCAGCTGATCCCGTTATCCCCGGAAGATGCCAGCACAATGACAGAGGCATTTTCATCTTCGCGATGATCGGCCCAGACCCCCACGAGTTCTCCACTATGCTGTCGGATGCGGGGGCCGGATCCGTCGATAAGCGTGACGGTTCCCGGTACTGAATTAATTTGTTGCGGAACACTGAAAGCATTGCCGTCATCGGAATAACTATATAACAGATCACCGCCTCCGGGTCCCGACTCAATCCACACGACATGGGTGCGGCCGTCATCCCCAACCATGACATCGGGGTACAGCTGATCCGTTTCATCAGGGGATTGGGAATAAACCGCCCGGTTCACACCAAAATCAAGATGGGGCTCAAGACCCTCATTGCCCGGTATCTCAATGATCGCGGAGATGATGGCAGAGCGGATCTGATCGTAATTGTGATTTATTCCGGAAAAGATAACCTGCAGGTTCTGATCGAGGACGATGTTCCGGGGAAAGGGAGCACCAAACCAGTCCGGGAACTGCCAATCCTCCGAGTCATCCACGATGGTGGGGAAATCAGGCAACCCCAGATCGGACCAGCTGGCACAGTCCATACCTCCTGACCAGTAAACACCGATGGGGATGTAGATCAGTCCGGCATCTAAAAAATCGAGATATAATTGTTCGCTGATCGGAGCCTCCGATTGACAACTCTGTCAGTCGGCCGCAAAAATATCAAGCCAAAGTGCATAATGCTCGCCACCATTGAGGGTGAAATTGTAGTCCTCCAGCTGCAGGGTCTCCTGGCCGTTACCATTTGCACAGATGTTGAAAGGAATCTGCTGATCTTCAACAGAAATATAGTCGCCAACCTGATAGACTTGCCCATACAGGGACCCCAATGTCAGAAGAACTCCCGGCAACAGCCGAGGTAAACTTTCCGATATATTTTTCATGTTGTTCAGATCCTTAATTTTTTTTCAATCGGTATTGTGCGATTAGAAGGGGTTTCATCTATCCCCATATCGTCCCTGCTCTGAATTGTCCTACGATAGGGATTATCCGCTAAACCAAGGCAACAGTTTTAATAACCGTCATTTCACCTTTGAAGTTTACAAGAGCAGTCTTGAAGCTATAATTCTAATATCTGCCTTTTGTATAAACTTTACATAGCTACCTGTAATTTTAAGGGAGATGTATGACGAAAGGAACTATATCCTTTAAAGATTTCCCGTGGTGACGATGCCAAAATATAGAAAGCTGCCTAAATGAGATAATGTTTCTATTTGTAACCCAAGATTATTTGGTCTCGATATTGCTGTTAAAAATGGTCAGGCAGGCTCCATCGATCCGTAATAAATTTAAGCCATGAATAACCCATCGATACCCGAGCTACTGTCCCCTGCGGGGAATCTTGCCAAACTCAAATACGCTCTGGCCTATGGTGCCGATGCTGTCTATGCTGGTGTTCCCAAGTTCTCCCTGCGGACGAGGGAGAATGATTTTTTAAAACAATCCCTGATCTCCGGGATTGAATACACTCACGGCCTGGGCAAAAAGATTTATCTCACCATGAACATCTTTGCTCACAACCTGAAAATCGACTCCTTTTTTAAAGAACTGGACAAAGTTGCTGAGTGGAACCCTGATGCGCTGATCATGGCAGACCCGGGACTGATCAATATTGCCCTGAAGAGGGTGCCGCAGATCCCCATTCATTTATCCACCCAGGCCAATGCAACCAATTGGACGACGGTAGAATTCTGGCGGGACATGGGAGTGCGCCGGATCATTTTATCCCGGGAGCTACAGTTGAAGGAAATCGCAGAGATCCGTCTCAGAGTGCCGGATATCGAACTGGAAAGTTTCGTACATGGGGCCATCTGCATTGCCTATTCGGGACGCTGCCTGATCACCAATTACCTGAACCACCGGGATGCCAATCAGGGCACCTGCACAAATTCGTGCCGCTGGAATTATCGGCTGGGGAGTGAACCCACCAGCCTGGTGGCTGCTGAAGGCGAACAGATGAGCCGTTTTGAAAAAGCCAATGTTGATGATAGGTATTTCGTGGAGGAACCGGAAAGGAGCGGTGAACATTTCCCCATTCGCGAAGATGATGCGGGTACTTATCTTTTCAATGCCAAAGACCTCTGTGCCATAGAATTGCTGAAAGAAATTCAGCAGTCCGGAGTCAGCAGTTTTAAAATTGAAGGCCGAACTAAATCTGAATATTATGCCGCCCTGTGCACCCGTGCCTATCGTTCTGCCATCCATGATCTGGCCGCCGGCCGGCCCTTTGATCCTCAAAATTTACAGGAACTGGCGGCACTGTCAAACCGGGGCTATACCACTGGGTTTTACACGCGCAATCCCCGTGAATTCGGAGAAAATTATCACGATGCCCGATCGTTGGAACGAACCCACAAGGCCTTGGGGTTGGATACAGAATACGACAGTGCCCGGGGACTGCTCTGGTTTGAGATCAAGAACCGTCTTGAAATCGGCACGCGAGCGGAAATCATCACGCCCAAGGGGATGGCGGAAGTTTCTGTTTTGGGAATCATTACTGCAAAGGAGAAATCAGTAGAGGTGGCCCATGGCGGGACCGGCCGCGTGGCCATCCCTTTTGAAAATGACCCGGGACCCTTCACCATTCTGCGCAGAAGATTGTACCCGCAGGAGCTGGAACTGGTCAATCCTGCTATGAATTCACAGGAATGAAATCCCACGAAACAGGATCTGCCTTCATTTAACTATTGTCAGACGATTGTTCCTGCTGCGGGGGCAAATGGGATCAGGCCTCTCCATTCTTCGACAAATGCTGCTCCTGACTTCTCACGAGGCCATCTTGGCCCCAGTCTACAATCACATCTTCAGCACCAAATCCTTTAGCGAGGACTTCCAGCGTCTGACGGGCCGAATTGTGCACTTCGGTCTGGACCTTTTTCACAAATTCGTCCGCCATCATCGCAGCCTGATGTTTGGCCTCCGCCATGAGATTGTTTTTGGTGGATTCATTGAAGCCGCCATCGAAAATACGATTTACGAGATCCGGTAAAAGCCAGGGCAGGATTTGGGCTTTTTGCTCATCGTAGATGTGGATGTCCATAATATGGGATTCGTATTGACAGGGCGGCAGCTTCAGCCGGTAACTGTTTCCATCCAGGAGTTCGATAATGAAATCCGGACTGTGAAGATCATATTTGAAATCGATCTCAAACTGAAAGATCATGGCGATTTTTTTATTGGATGCCAGCCATTGCAGATATTTTTTCCCGATTTCACCGAACCAGTGTTCTGTGGTGGTGATAATCTCCTTGGTGATGATCTTGAAGACCACCAATTCTCCCACTGATCGAAATTTCTCCAATGTTGTATGGACCGCCATAGCCTGTCCGGGAGTATCATGACGGGACCTGCGGTACCAAAGCGTCCCTAAAATAACCGCCAGCAGAAATCCTGTGAGCCCCGATAAAAAAATGTTTTCCATGCTAATATTTCGTTACTTTGAGATTGATGTGATCGTATTGATTTTCAAAAACATTCAGACCGCTGAGGCTTGATATACATCGATGTCTATTTCTGCTGTAGTTTTAAGTGCTGTAAAAGGAGTTTCAAGCCCTCAAGATAGCTGTTTTTACCGAGGCCGGTCACGTGCCCCATGCAAACATTAGAGATGACAGACAGTTGACGGAATTCTTCACGACCGTGGATATCCGTAAGATGAACTTCAATAGCCGGGATTTTCACGGCGACTAAAGCATCACGAATCGCATAGGAATAGTGGGCATAGGCTCCGGGGTTGATGACAATTCCATCGGTCCATTGGCGTTCATCCTGGATCGCATCGATAATATCACCCTCATGATTGGATTGATAAAACTTAAAGGAGTGGCCTGTTCCTTCCGAACTGGTCTCCAGCCAGGTCATGAGTTCATCGAGTGTATCGGTTCCGTATAATTCCGGTTCACGAATACCCAGCAGATTCAGGTTGGGTCCATTAATAACGAGTATGTTCATAAGAAAATCCTTCAGTGAAAATTTAAAAATACCAATTTGGTTTTGTTTAACTTCTAACCCCTGTGTTCAGCGATGAGTGAGACTATCAAGCGCTTCAACCATCTGCTGGTCTGTTATTTCGTGACTTATTTCGGCCTCGCCCAATGCCTTTAAGAGCACAAAATTCAGCTGATTCCCATCGTGTTTTTTATCATGGCGAACATGCGCTAACACAGCCCCGGGATCTATCCTTCGCAACTCCGGCAGGGGTAATTGCCAGAGGGCGTCCTTCAACTTTTGCCAATCCGCTGCAGGGAGGCTGCCGTAATGATGCGATAGGTAGCCTGCGGCAAGCATGCCATAAGCCACCGCCTCGCCATGCTGCAATTTGGGTTTTGATAATGTTGTTTCCAGGCCATGACCAAGCGTGTGTCCAAAGTTCAAAATGCGCCGAAGACCAAGTTCTTTTTCATCTTTCGAAACCACTTCCGCCTTGATGCTGCAGGTATTTGCAATGGTTTCGGTAATCGGGCTGTTCTCAAGGAGTGATATCAGTCGAGTCAGATGTGTAACGGTTTCCCTAAAAAACGAACCATCGCGGATAGCCCCGCATTTGAGTATTTCTGCCAGGCCCGAGACCATTTCTCGCAATGGCAGACTATGCAGGAAATCCGGGTCGATCAAGACTCCGAGAGGCTGATAAAAAGTCCCAACCAGATTTTTACCTTTCGCAAGATTGAGGCCGGTTTTCCCACCCACGGAAGAATCCACCATGGACAGGAGAGTGGTCGGCACCTGAACATAGCCTACCCCCCGCATAAACGTGGAGGCCACGAATCCGGTCACATCCCCTACAACACCACCACCGAGAGCGATGAAGGTGGTGGCCCTGCTGCAATTCATTTCTAACAACTGATTGTATAGTTCATTCACATTGGCGATGGTCTTCGATATTTCGCCTTCGGGCATGGTCAAAGGGAAAATGTCAAAACCCTCCTTCTGCAGATTTTCAAGGAGTTCTCGTCCAAAAAGTTCGTAGAGTGACGGGTGGGTCATCATGACCCAGCGCTGCCCGTGATTGAAGCACCCCAGGGCTTCCGCGAGCGACCGTTTCAAGCCCCTCTCGATGCGGATGTCATAAGCAGTGGTTTCCGTCTTTACTTCAATGACTGGCATAGGATAACTCCAGTTTCTGCAGAATGGATTCCACGACCTCTCCGGTTTGCAGGGCGCTGGTATCAATTGTGTACTCTGCGGTGGTGTTGTACAAGTCCAGACGCTGATCGTAAAGTTTGCTGATTTTTTCTTCCAGTGGACCGGGGCCGTGTAATTTTGGTCGGTTGCTGATGTTATGGATGCGCTGCGCCAGAATATTGGGTGAAGCTTTTAGAAAAATCGTGTGATGGGAATTCTTGAGCATTTCTCTATTGCTCCGGTTGAGCACAATGCCTCCACCAGTGGCCACAACCCGATTCCTTTGATCGGCAGCCTGTTGTAAACAGAGTGCTTCTTCTCGCCGAAATCGTTCTTCTCCCAGAAATTGAAAAACCTGTGGGATACTCATCTTCATTTTTTCGGTGAGGAGATCGTCCGTATCCACAAATTGCCAGCCGACGCGCTCTGCAAGCAATTTACCGACAGTAGATTTCCAGCTTCCCATCATACCGATGAGATAAATGTTTTGGCTGTTGAGTTTTCTGTCCTGCACGAATTTGCTCTATTTCAACCGGACTGCCCGGGAGCGGCCTTCAGTATCGATCAGATCAAGTTTGTTCACCCTAATATTACCAGAGAATTCGAATAAAATATCGTGGGGTTCCAATTCGCCGGACACTTGGGTAATGGAGATATCCCGGCCATTTCGATCGACGTTAAGTCCATCAGGCCAGCTATTTTCTCGAATCGTAAACTCTCCAATCGCGTTGATATACAGAAAAGCAATTTTATAAGGACAGGTAATTCCCAGCCAGCCTTTGGCTACGCGAATACTTGCCTCGCTTTTCGGTTTCCCCACTTCTGTAACGGCCTGCTCCTGTTCCACCTTATGAAGGGTTCCGTTTAACACCCCCTGCATCTCCCTTACAAATACTTCGGACCGCTGGGTTTGCAATCCCTTCCGGGCGAGGTGAGCGGTAATATCCCAATTGTCAGATGATACAACTCTCCAATTATTGGGATAGTTTTTTTGTGCCAGTAAACGATTAATCGCCTGATCGGCTTCTTCGCCGGGTGCCGTAAAAGTCACTTGAATTCCCTCATGTTTAGTGCGATAACTATGACTGCCCTGTCCGTCAAAAAATACATGGATGACAATATTCTGGTCTGCAAGGATCCGGTAATCTGCCAAGCGGACCAGCAGCTGTTCCCTGGCCAATTCCAGATGTTCAGGCAGATATTCTGACAGTTCAGGAATCTTATAGATCAGGTTGTACCCGTCAATGATTATTTTTCTCGTTGAATTCATCGGCGAAAATTAATAGTATTTTGAATTCATTATATTAATAATCTTTCATTAATGTCCGGCAGGTTGAATAAATTTGCTCATGCCCTCAACAATAGTTCAGCAATATTCGAAATGATAACCCAGTCCCTCTCATGATCAAGATCACACAACTGTCTAAAGCATTTGGGGATGTCCAAGCCCTGAATGGGATTGATTTATCAGTTCAGTCCGGTGAATTTTTCGGATTGCTGGGTCCAAACGGTGCCGGTAAAACCACTACAATCAATATTCTCAGTACCCTGCTGCGGCCGGATACCGGTTCAGTTTTACTGGAGGGTCTTGATTTGTTAGCGGACCCCCGAACCGCCAAAAAAAAGATTGGCGTTGTACCCCAAGAGCTAGCGCTGTACGATCAGTTGACTGCCGGGGAGAATCTGCAGTTTTGGGGCAAACTCTACGGGTTGAGAAACACAGCTTTAAAAATCCGCATCGAGGAATTGCTCCTGCTCATGGGTCTCAGTGACAGGACCAAAGATAGCGTGAGTACATTTTCCGGTGGAATGAAACGGCGCTTGAATCTGGCGATCGCTTTGATACATGATCCCGGCATTCTTTTTCTGGATGAACCCACCGTCGGAATTGATGTTCAGAGTCGACACCGCATCTATGAGATTCTCGATAAATTGCACGAGGATGGCATAACCATCGTTTATACCACGCACTATCTCGAAGAGGTGGAACGCCTTTGCCAACGCATCGCCATCATCGATCACGGAGAAATCCGCGCTCAGGGGACACTGGAATCCCTTAGGCAGCTCATGCCGGGGAATTCTGAAGTGCTGATAAAACTTGAACCCAGCTCCCTGCAGAAAGCTTCCGCTTCAGATCCCTTCCCCCGGGATGTTTCGCTCACCGATGAGGGACTTCAGGGGAATGGTGATGACGTCAACGAACTGGTGCAGAAGCTAATCGCCATCTGCTCCGTAAGGAATTGGCAAATCCGGGATATTGAACTGAAAAGCGCCAGCCTTGAAACTGTTTTCCTGCAGCTCACCGGAAAGGAATTACGAGACTAACCCATGATCCCGATAGCATTAAAAGATTTGAGGCTTTTGCTTAGCGACAGTAAAGCTCTGTTACTGTCTTTCCTCCTGCCGGTTGTCTTGGTGGGGTTGTTTGCCATGGTTTATGGTGGAATGGGTGGTCCCCGGGAAGAACATCCTGTTAGCCTGCTGGTTACCGATCTGGACCAGACCAATCTTTCAGCTGGTATTATCGCCAAACTGGATTCTCTCAAAGGTCTCCAGCTGACCTCTATGCCCCTCGACGAAGCCCGCCAAAAAGTGACAGGAGGCGCTTTTCCTGCTCTTTTGATTTTACCAAAGGGACTTGAGGATTCATTATCTGTCAAACACTCTGCACCTCTGGAGTTAGAATATGACCCATCCAGGGAACTGGAAATGGGACTTTTACAGCAAGCGATCATGATGCCACTTTTCGAAACTTTCGGTAAACCGGCCATGGAGGATAAAATACTTAGCCAATTCCGGGAAGAATATTCGCAATTGGATCCAGCCCTGGTCAGTCAAATCGAAATGAATATCAGCAAAGGATTCTTCTCAGACAATTTTCAAAACCAGCTGAAGTCTGCCAATCCAATTATTATGACTCCGCTTATCCCGGAAGAAAGAACAAGCTGGGCATTAATTCAGGCTGTAGCCGGCACCGCCGTTATGATGCTGCTTTTCAGCGTGGCCGGGATTGGGGCCGGGCTCCTGGTCGAAAGGGAATCCGGCACCCTAAAACGTCTGCTGATCACGCCTCTGCAATCCATGCATATTCTGTATGGGAAATTATTGTCAACGCTTACCGTGTCCCTGGTACAAATGAGCGTGGTGTTCGTTTTTGCCTGGTTGGTTTTTGATTTGGATCTCAGTATAAATTTACCGGCGATCGTATTGATGGTAGCGGCAACCGCTTTCGCCTGTGCCAGTTTTGGTATTTTTCTTGCCGCGGTTTCTACTTCGCGCACACAGGTTGAAATGTTATCCACTCTGATCATCCTGATCATGTCTGCTATCGGTGGCAGTATGATGCCCCTGCCTATCATGCCTGCGGCGATGCAGAAGTTTGCCGTGGTCTCTGTAAATTACTGGTCTATTCAGGGATTCTACGATATTTTCTGGAGACAGCTCTCACTATTTGAAATTCTGCCCCGCATTGGCGTTCTATTGGCCATGGGTATTTTTCTAATGACATTGGCCAGGTATTTCTTTAAGAGAAACTTGGCGGGACTCATCTGAAACAAAACCTGCACCGAGGCCGGCAGCAATTCAGGGATTGAACCAAAACCGCGAAAAATCCTATATTGCAGGGGAATAATTAAAGGAAATCATGTCTGAAACAAAAACAAGCAAACAGGACTGGGCGCTGATATTGGGAGCTTCCAGCGGTTTTGGAGCTGCCACAGCCAGAGAGCTGGCAAAACTCGGTTTAAATATCTATGGAGTCCATCTGGATCGCCGATCTGCAATGAAAAAGGTGGATGCTCTCATTTCCGACTTGCGTGATGAAAATGTATCCGTGGTCTTTCACAATATGAGCGCTACGGATCCGCTGAAAAAGGAGGAGGTAATCCGGGAGCTCGGAACCAAAGGAGACATCCGTGTAAAAGTATTTTTCCATTCACTGGCGTTCGGTGGTTTGAGACCTTTCATTTCGGCAGATTCCGAAGAAACAATCACTCAGAAACAAATTGATATGACTCTCGATGTCATGGCCAACAGTATTGTGTATTGGGCCCAGGATCTTTTTAAAGCGAACTTCCTCAAAAAGGGCAGTCAGATCTTCGCCATGACCAGCTCAGGCGGCCACAGCCAATGGAAAAATTATGGTGCTGTCTCGGGTGCCAAGGCAGCCCTGGAATCCTACTGCCGGCAACTTGCCCTTGAACTGAGTCCTTTCGGTATTGCCTGTAATGCACTGCAGGCCGGTGTAACGGATACTCCTGCCTTAAGAAAGATTCCCGGCAATGAAGACATGATCGAGCATGCCCTGCGGGTCAATCCAGCAGGACGACTGACACTCCCTGAAGATGTGGCCAAGGCCATTGGCATGCTGGGGCTCTCGGAGACTTCCTGGCTTACCGGAAACACCATCCGCATTGACGGCGGTGAGGATATAACGGGCTGATGCCTTAAAAATCTTTACCGTTTGGGAATGCTACTCCTAAATTGTAAAAATAATGTTCCGATCCATCCACAAAAATTATCAATCCATCATCCTAATATAAAAAAGAGTCCGGCAGTTGCCGGACTCTTAACATTAATCATGGTACACTTTCCCTAAAGCGAAATCGAAAGCCCGGCATTAAAAGTTCTGGGGAGATTAAAATACACTTCAGCATCATCCGCTGTGTGATTCAAACCATTTGCTGTGTAAGCATTATAACTGCTGTTGTCAACAGAATCCTGAATGTTGATTTCATCCAGTAAGTTAAATACATGAAAGAATAAATTGACTTTTATCCATGCAAATTTGTTGGGAATGTTATAATTCCCATGCAGGTCTAACTTAGCATAGCCGGGGGCCTCCCAACTCTGGGCTCTGTCCGGTGCGGCAGGGGGATTAACTTTGCGATTCGATGGATCCCAATCAGAAAAGTTTCGATCATACCAGTTCATGACGGCTTGAATCGATAATCCTTCGTACGGATAAACAGTCGCTCCAATGGCCAGAATAGTCTGCGGCATATCGCCCACTTTTAATTTATCGACGGCATAAGTGTAATTCGTCGTGGTGCCATCCTCATAGTTTTTGTACTCTCCGTCGGCATCACCTTTAAAGGCCCAAAGCCCATAGGACAAAGCACAATCAAACCGCACTTTTCCCATGGGTTTATAGGCTATTTCAGCTTCAATCCCCTTGTGGATTTGGCCGAGACCTGTTAGGAATACGATATCAGTTCCGCCACTGGTAGTAGAACCGGTATAGACCAGCCTCGTCAATGAACGGTTCTGCCATTCGGTGTTGTAAAGATTAAATTTCGCTGTCACGAGACCACTGAGTGCTTTGTAATTCAGTCCGATTTCTGTGCTGATAAATCTTTCGTTTTTCGGATTGGTGGCGAGGGACAGATCGATGTCGTCAATCACTGAATCAAAAATAGGGACTTTTTCCACGATACCAAAGTTACCGAAGACATCGATTTCATCCCTCCAATGAATCAGGGCTCCGCCTTTGAATTGAGTACTGCCAATCCAATCTGAGCGGATGTAGAGTTCGCCCTTGCCGGTTGCGTCATAGCCCGGGTGATTCAGAGCTTTTTTAAAGTGATCCAACAGGCTGTATTTTACACCGGACACACCAAACATACCGTAGAACGAGTACAGCAATGCACTGTATTCGAATTGGGCGAATGTCCCGATCCAATCCACGGTATTAGTGTTGTGATAATAGATGAAATCGCCGTAACTGACTTTGGCGTCATCATAGGTTTCATCAAATTCATTGTACAGGCTCGAATACCTTTGATCTAAATCAGCCGTGTTGCTGTATTTACCATTGACGGCATAGGTCCCACCCAGAAGATCGCGAACTTCCCTGGCATGCTCGATCTCGGCAGTCCGCCAATCAACACCAAATTGCAGCCTCACAGCATCATTCAAGTCATAATTCAACTTTGAAATTGCACCTACTGTCCATTGACGATTGATGCTATTCCTGAGCATACCCACGGATTCCATGGCAGGCTTGAGATTTCCTTTTCTGTTTAAAGTGTCACTATTGACGGCAATCGTTGCATCCCAGTCGGCAATTCTGGAGGGCTCCGAATCATAATCCCAGACCATATCCCCAAAAGTACCGGAGCCACCCCCCGATCCACCGGAATAGTAAAATATTGAAGAGAGACGCATGTTTCCTGCCAGGGTCCAGAACCAATTCAGATTAATTTGCGGTTTGTGAAAATAATTTTCTCTTTCGTTAAGGTAATTTTTATTATGGCGGTTGATGATGTGAGCTCCATACATGTAATAATACTGTTTGCCAGTGTAGGTTGGACTGACTGTATTCCAGTTTTCGTTATAAAAACGGCCACTGGAAGATTGGTGATAATCTACGATAGCGGCCGGGTCATAATCTTTCAGGGTTTTTGCAAAAGTACTGTCATAGGAAGCAATATTTTGTTTGTAGCGGTTCTGGCCATGCCGCTGAGGAGCACCCAATGCATAGAGTTCAAAGCGATGCTTTTTGCTGGTAGCATAGCTGACCCCGAAGTAATAAGCCCAGGCATCAGTCCAGGTTTTGTCGATAAGTCCCTCGCCCGTCTTGCGCACGACCGTCGCTCCGAAAGCCAGTTTTTCTTTTATCAGTCCTGAATGAAAAGTAAAAGTCGATTTTTTAAAGCCGCCGGCACCGGTTTCGAGTTTGACCTTGAAGCCTCGTTTATGACCCGCAGGGGTGGTGATGATATTCATGGTCCCTCCAATCGATGGGGTAGCAAGATTGACAGCACTGAGCCCCCGCTGCATCTGTATGGAGGAGGTCGCGTCGGCCACACCGTCCCAGTTCGACCAATAGACCCAGCCATTTTCCATGTCATTGACAGGGACACCGTTGATCATGATCGCAATATTTCTCTGGTTGAAGCCCCGAACATTCACACGCGCATCGCCAGCTCCACCGCCATTTGAGGTAGCGTAAACGCTGGGTGTTGTATTCAGTATCATTGGAATGTCCCGTGAGCCCAGTCGGAACTCAATTTCTTTTTTGTCAAGATTCGAATAAGCAACCGGAGTGTTGCGGTCTGCCCTTGAAGCCAAAACTTCCAGCTGCGATAAATTCAACGCCTTGATGGTTAATTCGAAGTTGATCGTCTTGACCCCGGATACCGTTATTTTCCTGGATGATTTCTCAAAGCCAATCACGGATACAACAATTGTGTAAGATCCAAAAGGAACGTTATCAATGCGGTAAATTCCATTTACATCGGTAGCAGCGCCATATTGCGTACCCTCAAGGGTCACGTTGGCACCTTCCAGCGGTCTCCTGGAATCTGCTTCAGTGATTTTTCCGGTTACGGAACCTGCGAATAGAGTCAGCGGCAACGCCACCAGCAATAGTGTCAATATTTGAGCAAAACGGGTCATTTTCTTTTCCATGGTATTATTCCAGTTTTTATTAAGATTGTAGAATTCCAATCATCTTAACAGGATTATAAATCGCTGTGTACCTGTTGAGCATGAGCTAAATAACGGATTTATTAATTCCGGTTCGTTTCAAAATCATATTAATCTGTGATGAATACAACTCGTGTAATTTATTCCATATTGGGGGTTCAATCAAAAGAACAGTCCCATAAGATACGAAGGCATCTTGCACAGGCTGAACCCGGGTCAATCTGAGTTATTGTACTCTGCATTCTTAATAATCGTATAATAAAAAGCCCCCACAGAATACTGCGGAGGCTTTTTATTATTAAAGCTGAAGGGAATATTTTAAAACATTATCGAAATGCCGGCATTGTAGTAACGCGGTGTGCCCATAAATACTTCAGCATCATTAGCTTTATGATGTTTTCCATCACCCGTAAAGGCATTGTATTTGCTATTATCGACAGCATCCTGGATATACTCTTCATCCAGAGCATTGAAGACATGAGCGAACAATTGCAGCTTGGTTCCACCAAGGTCAACAGGCAGGTCATAGGACAGATGCAGATCAATCTTAGAGTAGCTCGGTGCTTTCCAGCTTTGAGCTCTATCGGCTGCTGCTAATTCTGCATCACTGATGGTACCATCACCATCAGCATCGTCAACTTGCCTGGAGGTCGGGTCCCAATCAGCATAATGATTGGCGTAGGAATTCAATACACCCTGAATGGACAATCC
>CAZIYQ010000040.1:0-16131 GCA_964543505.1 uncultured bacterium
TACTGATCGGTAAAAGTCGCTGTGATTTGCAAAGGAGCCCAATTTGTACAGGTCTCAAAATTGTCACTATCCAGACATTCACTGGCATAGCCGTCATCCTCGAGTACCGCATGCATCCGTCCATTGTTGTCGGTCTGTGTATCCACAAGTTGGAGGGAGCCTTGCGGCCAGTTGAAAACGAGGGTCTTGCCGGTTTGAGGTAGCCCGTTATCATCCGTGAGGGTAGCCGTAAAAGTTACCGTTGTAATCCCGAAGTCGGCATAAGTAATATCTTCCGAGAGGGGATGACTCAACGTAAGATTGTAGGTATATACCGGTGGGTTTGGTTTTGTTGTATCACAGGACAATCCAAATAAGAGTATAAACAAGCCAATGACAGCCCAGGATGTTAAGAAATGATTTTTCTTCATGATGTTGATCCTTTTGTTATTTATTGTCATCTGATTCAGATTTTGGTAGCATTTTTTCAGTCTCTCTGTGAATATCACGTTTTTCAATGCCTGTATCGTTATTGGTTACAATATGCGGCGTAACCTGAATGATCAGATCAGTTTTGGTTTCTTTCTCTATTGTATGAGTAAAGATCTTTTCTCCCAGCCAGGGAATCCTCCAAAGCAAGGGGAATTTATTCGCTTCGAAGATCTTATTAGCGCCAAGTAATCCGGCAATGATGATGGATTCGCCGTCTTTAACTCGTACTGTTGTTGTTGAAGTTCTCCTTTTAACCCAGGGAATGTTTTTATCCGGACCGATGAAATCAAAGATCGAACTTACCTCGGGAGTGATGCTGGTTGTTATGTAGCCGTCACTGTTGACGATTGGCAGGATTTTGAGTTTGATTCCCACTTCTTCTCTTTCAACCTGTACCTGACCGCCAACACCGCCGGCTGACAGAATATAGGGTACAACATCAACCATTTGGATTGTAGCGGCTTTGCCGTTTAGAGCCACCACTTGAGAATTCGCAAGGAGTTCAGCCTTATTCTCCTTTAGTAGCATATCGATCGTTACATCAAAGGCGGTGAGCTGACGACTGAGGCGGAAAGGTTCTCCGGAGAGCCTCTGAAAATACATTTGAGTCGGTTTTTCATCCGCATTAAGCGGTGAAAAGCTCTCTTCAGCCAGACCTGTCTGCCCTGTGGTAACGGTCATGCCCGGAACGAGGGATCCTGTTTCAACACCGTTGAGGGTAATGGGACCGCCCGTTTCGGCGAATATTTCTGTTAGTTTGGCCAGACGAGCCCAGTCAATGCCCAATTGTTCCTCATCGCTAAGGGAGACTTCAATTAGCCGTGCTTCCAGCATGATCTGCTGGGCAGGGACATCCACTTCTTTGATAATGTCATTTATTTCAGCGATCTTTTTAGGGCTGGTGCTGATCAGCAGCCTGTTACCGGTTTCATCGACTTGGATTTGTTCAGTGATATTCACTAAAAGTGCTTTGACTTCGTTTGCATTGGCATATTTAAGGGTAATCACATGTGAGTCGATTCCAACCTCTTCATCGAGATTCCCTCTGCTGGCAACCAGAATAGAATTATCAATAATTTCATAACTTAAGCCTGCAGCCCTCACCACGAGATTGATGGCCTGGTTAATGGGGACATCATGCAGGTGAATGGTCAACTTGTCATCTGCATTGACGTGGGGGCCGGTTACAATATTATATCCGCTCTCTTCAGCGAGAATAGCTAGCACCATGGCAAGGTGTGTATCTTCTGCGTTTACCGTTACGCGGACTTCGTCGTTTTGCTGAGTCTTGTAATTGGCGGGTACGTTTGAAAATCCAAAAGAGAGGATTACTAAAACCGAGGTTAATACTAAATTTTTCATTTCCTATTCCTTTTTCGGGAGTTAATATTTGATTTACTTATTTTCCAATTTCGGATCAATTTCAGGCAGCAAAGAGTATGTCGATAGATCGCCATCTTTAGAGTACATAACACTCGTATCGGTAATCGTTTTTACAAGACCCCCTGCGACTGAGTCACCTTCGGTGACGTGGAATATATGGTTTTTGTAATGGGCAATAGCGTGGCGTTTATGTCCTGATATCCCTGCAGAAAAATGTATTTTACTGCCTCCATATCCCCGCAGTTCACCGGCATCAAATACGACAACTCTCGAGAGGTCTGTAGGATATTTTTTAAGCTTGAATTTATAATTCATGCGCTCGACAAAATTTTTCTCAAGGTCATTGATACTTTTGGTGAGAGTTGAATCTGTACCGATGGTCTCATTTTCATAGGTTTTATAATACCCGGTTTTCTCGACGTCCATTTTATAGAGATAATAACCGGTTATAATGTAAAGGATAACGGTTATGGCAACGAGTGCATCCCAGATGAATTTTTCTTTTACATTCATTATTTATCCAGTGATTTTTTTAAGTATAATTGTTGATAATTCCATTTCGACATTCAAATTTAGCAGTTCCTCCCGTGAACGCATAGTGGATATCCGCTCAACACCATTCTTAAGAAGGAATTTCTGGATGGTTATCAAATGATCGTTTTTTTCCAGTTCAGTAATGAATTTGCCATATTTTTCATAGGTGCATTGAATTTCCAATTCATAGGGTATCTGAACTTCTTGTCGGGATTCAAGGATATCTTTGGGCTCGAGATGGAGTGTTTTGATCTCGAGTTTTTCCAGGATATCTGTGAGCTCATTCAAAAATTCCATGGAGGCAACTTCAAATTTATTGATGCGTTTGTCAGCATTCGTGGTGAGGTTGGTTTCGAATATTTTGTAAACGCGATTGAGGCTCTGCGAAAGAATTTGTGAAGTAATCAGCTTTTCATTTGATTTTGTCTGCTGTTCCTCAAGGCTATCAAGACGATCAGGTGTTGAGGAATATTGAACGGATCTCGCAAACCAGAACCCAAAAGTAAAAATGAGCATCCCTATCAGCAGAAGTATATTTCTTCTCATGATTTTTTAGCCTCCATTTCGGCTTTCAATTCCTCTCTCGATCTTCTTCTCTCCGGTTTATGCTCCCGGGCCTCTATTTTGAATTGTACGATTTCCTGCCCTCTTGTTTTATGATGGTCCGAACTCACAAAGCGGATAAATTTAAAGCTTTCAGAAAAACCACTATTATTCACGAGCCGATCAATGAATTTATCGATGATGGCAAATTCCTTTTCATCTGTGAAGGTATGGGATATCCCCGAGATGATGAGTTTACCATTGCCTTTAGACTCGTCATAGGCCAATTGAGTCACCGCCATATCTTCGGGCGTGACCTCTGCGATGGATTTCAGGATACCAGTCCAAACGATCCTCTTATTTTCCATCTTATTGAGAAACATAACATCTTCTTTCGATAGATCCACCTCCGCATTTTCCCTAAGGGCGGCAATTTGATTATTGACATCTTCGATCCTGTCTTCCCTATCCTTGATCAAATTCTGCATATCCTGATTGATATTGTGAACTGTAATTCCAAGAAAACAGAAAACCAAAATGATCATAGCAAAGCCAACCCATCTCCAGCGTTCCCGTCTTATTTCAAGCAGTTGAGCCCTGTTGATGGTTTGGTTCAGATTTATAAGTATGTATCTTTCCATTTATTTTTTTTCCAATCCTCTTAATGCACATCCATAAGCAATGGCATACTGTGCAGGGTTGTCCATCTCGGGTACATTTTCAATTTTCTTAAATGGATTAAACAGTTCGACTTTGATGTTGAGACTATCACTGATAAAATCTACCAGGCCCGGCAAAGGCGCCGATCCTCCAGATAAGAAAATTTTATTGAAATGTGACTGGCCGCTGTTTTTCATGTAAAATCGCAGAGATTTGCGGATTTCCTCCACCAGCTTTGTGTAAATTGTTTTTTCAGCAACCTGGACTTTAAAACTGGCCTGTTCACCTTCGGTCGAAGTTGAATCTCCTGCTGCGGCAAGACCCTGGGCCAGTTTTATTTTTTCTGCTTCATCATATTGCACCGTGTGGACTTTGGAGGTGTATTTCGTAAATTCATGACCAGCAATGCTAAGTTCGCGCGTAAAAAACCGTTGGTTCATGCCCCAAACTACCAGAGTAGTTGTCTGGTTGCCAATATCCAGCAGCACATCCGCCCCGTCAGGAGTTTTCCCTTCGGCATTGGTATAGGCATTCACCAATGCGATCGGATCAGCATCAAAAATACCGCTTTTGAATCCCGCTTCTTTCATCGTTTCATTATGATTATCGATGATATTTTTTGTCGAGGCAACCAGTAGCACGATGATCTTATCCAGTTCTTTAGGGTCACTGCCAAGTGTATGGTAATCAAGCACGGGCTGGGTACCATCCATGGGGATATGCTTTTTGGCTTCAAATTCGAGAGATGAAGCCAACTCTTCGGCAGCCATATCCAGTGTCTTGACTTCACGGATACTGACATTTGATC
This sequence comes from uncultured bacterium, assembly GCA_964543505.1. Taxonomy (GTDB): domain Bacteria; phylum Fidelibacterota; class Marinisomatia; order SCGC-AAA003-L08; family JACNLC01; genus JAADGM01. The sequence goes on from CAZIYQ010000040.1 coordinate 4,400, forward strand.
CGGAGATGGAAGAAACCGCATTTTTGATTCGCTTGGTGTTAATTTTCATGTCCCTGCAAAGCTCTTGAATTGCAGCGGTCCACTGTAATTTCCCGATGGTTTCGGGATTGAATTTTGAGAGATCATCGATGACCGATTTTCTTCCAAAATTTTGCAGGGCCAGCCCTCCGGAGGTTTTCTCAATCTGGACGATTTTGATCTCCGAAAAACCGAAATCTATTCCTAATGCCATAATTTATTCTGTCGCTCCATATTGTGCCAGCGTGACACTTTTTTCATCATTTTCAAATTCTATCGAGGGGAAGAACGGAGGCGGACCACACATTAAGTTTTTATCATAATGGTAATTTTTATCCATTCCGATGTCGCCTGTGTTATAGGGTCCGGGACTATTGCGCATCATATATCCCCTATACTTTTGTACGATACCTCCCCAAACTGTCACGTATCCTCTGTAATCTGTATTCGCGGAATTACCACCAAAGCGGTTGATCCCTCTTCCATCTGCCCAGGGAGGGGTAGATTCCTGACCATTGATCGTATTTTGCCAGTATTGCATGGCAAAAGATTCATTAAAAGCGATAATGGCAGCATCGATGACGATGCCAGCATGCCAATGGCTATTTCTAGCACCGTTCTCCCTGGTGTTCGCAATGATAACATTGGCACCGGAGACAAGTCCCAAAATATTATCCGAACCATTTGTGCAGTTTTCATCAGGCTGCACAGAACTCAAATCGCCGTTTGGGACATCTGCATTGATCAGATCATCGATGATCCAGATATTGCACCACTCTGTATCGAGTGGAGGGGCACCGTAGGTAGCGGAGGGCGTAGGCCAGGCATGACGATGATAAGTTACAGAATCATCCGTGACCACCGTGTAACGCCCCCTGTAGTTGCCTTTGACCCTTACCGGTCCGCCTCTTACATAAATGACTGAGGGGTGCACATAATAAACCTGCTCATCTTTGATCAGGGCGGATGGATCCGGCTGCCCGTTTGTGGCTTCCAGAACCTGGTAGTCGAAATGTGCTAATCCATGTTGCCCACTTATGCTGGGATCAACTAGCGATTCTCCAATATAAGAATTCCCGCTAATGGAAACGGTTTTTGCATGATAATAAAACAAGGAGTCCAAATAGGGGTCGCAGGTTCTTAAGTCTGAATTATTAATGCAATGACTCTGCCATGAACCTGAATAGTTATTCCACTCCAGTGAGCTGGGCAATGCAAAAAGCATGGGGAGGCCGCCATTGGATTTCAAATGGGGAGGTTTCAAATACCACCATTGCTTGACCCGAAACCCGAATTCATTAAAATTGAGCTCTGTCATGATTAGGGTGTCCCTGTTCATAATACCATCATAACTCATTTTGGACTTGGCATCATAAATAAAATTGGCGGCATTTTTGGTAAGTTGATAGCCTGATGGTGGTAATTTAACACGGGGCATAGACATTGTATCGGGATCCCCATGGAAAACCTGGCTGAAATTACAGGATCCCATGTTGAGTCCCTGACCATAGGTGATCCAAACAGTGTTGGTGAAGGTCGGACAGCCGAAATTACTCATGACCATGGTGCCATTGGACTGGATATTGCCTCCGCCCATGGAGTCACCAGCTCCGAAGGTCACGTTACGACGATCAGAACCACTGAATACATAAGGACCCCCGCCCGCTTTTTCACTATCGGTGAGATACATGTAGGCAGCCAGGGATTTCTGGTCGAAGGTCATGCCAGCCTTGCGGGTAACCGGTACGATGTCTCCCTTATGATTCCTTACATAGGCTACTCCTTCGCTACTTGCCAATAATTGAACCGAACTGATATCGGTGATATCCTGCTTTAGTTCAACATTTTGATAGATGCCTTGTGAGAGATAGCGTTTTTCCCAGGGGACCGTATCGAGCTGTTTCCCCTCGAAAACAGTATCGGTAGCTGTAAACTGGGTGCTGATCAGGGTTTTAAAGGCTTTGTCCGCCAGACCCGATTCGGCATTATATTTTGCTTTTTGAACCGCGATTCTGTGGTTCAAAATAATGCGTTTGTTATGAGCCCACTTGAAATAAGAGAAAACAGTGATGCTGCTCAGAATCAAAAAGAACATGGTTATGGGCAAGATAACACCCTGCTGGGATTTATTTTTCATCATGGTGTATCTCCTTATAAATAATCGTTAGCTGCAAAAATTTTTCGCCTGAATTTAAAGATTTTTCTCACGACATTTGAATTCCGCTGAATTTTCAATTTGATGGCCAAAGACAAAACATAGGTTGATCGTCTGATCTTGGCCAGGGCAGGCGAGGAATTTCCAATTCCACCGGGTAACAGTTCGCACCAGAAATCCTGTAATTCATAATCAGCGATAACACTCTTATAAGATTTGAAAAGCCAGATAGGCTCACTGTCTAACAGGACTCCTTTTTCAATATCCGCAAAGAAGACCGGATGATTGGTTACAATACTCCCGTTTTGTTTGCTGCGATGCGGGATCTTCAAATCGATGACCGAATACCCATTGCGCGAAGTCAATGTAATGTCGTTAGCGATCATCAGTGAATCAGCGATCATATCCAGCACGGTATTTCCATAGTGGTCAGCATCTTCGAAAAAAGTCTGCTGCCGGAAATAGGCTTGAATTTCAGAAAAAGTATAAGTCAGGCCCAGGGCAATTGCAGAAAAGATGATCAATGAAGTGATCAATTCGAGTAATGTAAATCCGTTCTTTTGCTTTAAATTGAGTTCAGTCATGACACGTACTTAAGATGGAAATACCAGCTGATAGCAAAAATAATCCATTGAGCGTTTCCTTGCATCCCCGAAAGAATAGTCGGTCCATTCGATCCACGTTTTGAGGCTGTAATATTGTGCAGTTGTGTGAGATTGACTCACTTTCTTAATCTTTCTAAATAGATAACCTTTAACAATATGTCCCTCATCCTCATCAAACAGGAGGACTTCATCTCCGATTCCCCCGACCTGTGGAGGAAGACTGGCAGGGTATCCGGCAATTCGTGACTTCCAATAGTTGGTGTAATTCGTCAATTCCTGGAATGCCTTTTCTTTCAGATTGATGGAATTCAATTCAGCTTTGGCATAGGCGATACTTTTCATGAGACCAAAGGATGCTGACGCAATGATGATCAAAGCCAGTAGCACCTCCAGCAGGGTAAAACCCGAACTGGAGTGAGTATGTTTATGGGCTGATTTAGTTTCCATTATGCTGAAGACAAAACACGATGTTTAAAAGATACCCTTTCTGAAATTCTCCGGATTATCGGCGATTTGAGCGGCATCTTCCCGTGCAATTGTCCCCTGCATCAGAAGTCTTTGTAAATCACTGTCGAGTGTCTGCATACCTTCGGTCCCGCCCGATTGAAGCACGGTTGGGATCTGATAGATCTTATCCTCACGAATGAGGTTTCGAACTGCGGTAGTCGCAACCAGTATTTCGGCGGCGGGTACGCGGCCCGTGCGATCTTTGGTCGGCAGAAGTTTTTGGGCAATAATTGCCTGTAAACTTTCTGACAGCATTGAGCGGATTTGGGATTTCTGGGATGCAGGGAATACATCTATAATTCTGTCGATAGCTTTGGCCGAACTGGCGGTATGCAAAGTAGATAATACCAGATGACCGGTTTCAGCAGCGGTCAGTGCAAGCTGAATCGTCTGAAGATCTCTCATTTCACCAACAAGGATCACATCAGGGTCTTCACGAAGTGCAGAACGCAGTGCATTCGAAAAGCTCAACGTATTAGCGCCGAGTTCTCGCTGGTTGATGAGTGCAGTCCTTGATTTATGGTAATACTCAACCGGATCTTCGATGGTGATGATGTGGCAGGGGCGAAGATCATTGATGTGATCAATCATGGCTGCCAGGGTAGTGGATTTACCACAACCCGTGGGTCCGGTCAGCAGCACAAGCCCTCTGTTCATCATCGCCAGGTTGTTGATGAATGGTGGAATACCCAGCTCTTCGGATGATAGTATTTCGGAAGGTATCGTCCGAAATACACCGGCGATGCCATTAAGCTGATGGAAGAAGTTCACACGAAATCGACCATAATCCTCCAGTGCGGTGGAAAAGTCGATCTCGAGATTTTCAATGAACATCTCACGCTGGTGGATGTCCATGACCTCTTCGAGGATTCCGTTCATGGTTTCTTCATCAATAGCAGGGAGCTGCAGTTTTTGCATTTCCCCGTTAATCCTGACCATGGGGATTGACCCCACACTCAGATGCAGATCAGAGGCACCACTTTCAACAGAATACTTTAGTAAATCTTGGACGGGAATGGCCATTATTGCTGTTCTTTCTGCCCATATCCTTTATAGATACCATCATCGATGTAAAAAGTGATCTCGTTGCCTTCGCCACCCTTCATATCGGCGAGACTCGTTGCAGAAATATCCGTAACACTGAGATTAAACTGCCATTTCTTTTTAGTAGCAAGTTTAATATCGAGATATCCCTCATTTTCGAGAGTCTCAACATCCTGTGGCCAGTCACCGGTTTCCTGCTGGTAAACTTCTGCTGCATTCAGGACTGCCTGGATGGTCACAATAGCATCTGACGCATAACCTCTTTTGACATATTCGAGATATGTCGGTATGGCGATGGCGGCCAGGATACCAATGATGATAACTACAACCAGAATTTCGATCAACGTAAATCCTGCTTGTTTCTGATTATTGATTCGTTTCATTTATTTCTCCATTTAATATATCGATTAACAGATTTCGGGTAATGCTAAAAAATCTTTAATAATTAAAGCCGTGAAATTTATTAAGGTTTCTCAATTGCCCTTGCTGTGGATTTGTTACAGGTTGTAAGTCGAAACGTAATTTATATACCGTAAATATAATATATTTAATTAATAATTACATTTTGTAACATCTGATATATTGCAGCTTTCCCCATGTTTCGCTAATGCCTCAGCGGTTCGAATTCGATAGTATTTCCTTGAACAATTTGACGGGTGATGGGGACAACAGGATTTACCGATCAACCTTATGACCCGATGATTTTTGAACAATTCTATATGATTAACAATGCGGATATTATCAGATCTTCAGCATTACAGCGTATTGCTGCCAGAAATGTACGGATTGCGCCCATTCAGCGCTGGAATATTGCGCCCGGGTGCCACCGGGCAGTTGGAGTTGATTGCGCATCATGGTCACTGGACCCATGGGCATGGATTTGAGTCCCTCCGGGAGGGCATTTATCGAGATGAGCTCCCAGTTGGCATCGGTCGATTGCTCATTGTTTTCAGCGAGAACATCATGCCTGTACAGGATCAGATCAACCCCGGCGGTTTTTAGGGGAATACCATTCAGTGCTCTGATCTGGATATAGGGCTCTTCGTTGTCCCTGCGCTTAACCGCTTCTGCGGTTAGTTTTGTGGTCGTCTCGATCTTGACATAGGGACAGATAAAGTGCCCGATTAACTCAGTGGTGACAGGTATGAGCCGTACACCATCCCGGTAGCCTGCCCGCCAGATGCCCTGGTTTAATTGATGCTGGGCATGGAGAGCAATCTCCTCAAAGGTCATGACCGGTGAATAAGTTTTACCGCTGCCAGCAGTTTGCCGTGTTACAAATTCATTAACGGCGACGGTTTCTGTCTTCATTGATTTATTCCCTCTTCTATCGATATTTTAAAAGGATGAGTCACATTCAAACGCCAAGCCTATACCTTTAGGCGGTCCACATCAGCTGCTGTAAATTACAGACCTGAGGGGAAATGACAATATGACTAAAATAATGAACGGTTCACAAAAAATGAGGGATGAGAGAATTTCTGGGGAACCACCCACAGCTTCGGTAATCAAAACGCTGCTGGCTGATCAAAGCAGGGGAGCAACTTCCCTCTATCGGGACTCTCTCGACTATTTTAGTGGATTATTGGATGCCCAACTGAAAGCAAGGCTGCGGCAGGAATCAAATCAATTGAAAACCCATTTCAACGCAATGGGGCTTTTTCGCAGGCTGGCAGAAGATGTTGGTTCGATAGAGTCTCCGCAGGAAATGAGACAATTGCTCGAAAAACGTCTGGAACAAATAGCTCTCTTTCCCCAATTGACCGCTCAACACTGCCTCAGGGAACTACCACAGTCTGCGGTCATCCTGACAATCAGTTCATCCGCAATGGTTGAACAGGCACTTGAAAAAGCAGCCGGCGGTAATAAACTTGACCGGGTCATCTGTCTGTTATCAGAACCGGGGGGTGAAGGCGGGCTCATGGCAGAATCACTCAAAAAATCGGGGATTTGCGCAGAGTGTATTCCCGATGATCAAATTGAGTCAGGCGTAAAACGTTCTCACCTGATTCTCTGCGGCTGTGATTTGTGGACTGCCACTTTTTTTATCAATAAACGAGGGACGCTGAGGTTGTCCCAATTCGTCGCAGATTTGAAAAAACCATTTTGGGTGCTGGGAGACAGACTGCGCTATTGTCCCAAGTTTCCCGTTAAGGAAAAGATAGGACCGCTCTTCGAGGCCATTCCTTTTACAGACAATCTCCGGCTTTTCACCGAATCGGGCGAGGTCAACAGAGATTTCCAGTCCTAATAGAGCTCACCCACCACAAGAATTACCCGATCCCCGGCAATGAGCGTTACCGGGAAAGTTGTTCGGAATTATTTCCAATATAGGTCTAAATTACAGTTGCGTCTGGTCTCAAACAGTATTCATAAGAACAGGGCTGGGCAGCATAACCGTTTTTGTAATCACTGACATAAAATGATATATTCTAAAAGTTTTTAATGTTTTTCATTTTTCTTCAGAATCACCTGTCTGTGAAATGACATCACAAGAACTGAATAGAGCGGGCAATCCCTGCAAAAGAAAGGAATACCTATGAGCACTATTGCACATTTTGAAATCCCATCAACAGATCTAGAAAGATCCGCCGCCTTCTACAAAGATTTATTCAGTTGGAAAACCGAGCCTTTCAATGAGAACTACACATTATTATTGATGGGAGACAATGAATCCGCAGGGCTTTTCTTGACAGAGTCCATCCAACCTTCCCAACTGGCCCTGTATTTCACGGTTGAAAATATTCCCGCTACCCTTGAAAAGGCTGTAAAACTTGGTGCCAAAATTATCGAAGATAAACGCAGTATTGGTGCGAATGGATTCATTGCAGCTTTCAAAGATCCGCTGGGGGTGAGAATAGACATTTGGTCGAAATCGTAAAGATTGGAATATTTGGTAGTGGCTTGAGTATTTGAATCGCATTAAATCGCAACCTGAAATAATGGTGAGCTGATTATATCGCTTTAACTAATGAGGATACTATGAAAAAATTACTGATAGTCATCATATTAATCACAGGAACCTGGAGTCAAACAGCTCCTGAATACGGGTTACGGGACAGAACCCCACAGCTTTACGCCCTGACCAACGCCAGGGTGATCCCCGAGCCGGGTGTAGAATGGTCATCGGGGACCGTCATCATTCGTGATGGACGGATTGAGGCAGCCGGAGAAAAAATCGACATCCCGCCAGATGCCCGGGTAATGGATTTACAGGGGAAAACAATTTACGCCGGTTTCATTGAACTAGATCTGGAGACAGACTTACCGGAGGAGGTACCCGAATCGCTCAGCCGTAACTGGAACTCCAGAGTTCACCCGGAATACATATCCGGGGCTGCCCCCATCGATGAAAAAACTCTGAAGACCCTGCGCGAACTCGGTTTTACTACAGCCCTGTCGGTGCCGGATGAAGGAATTTTCCGGGGCAGCTCCCGACTGATCAACCTGGGGGACAGAGAACAGAGTGCTGCTCTCGATGCCGAGGCGGTTCAGTGGATAAGTTTTGAGTACAGTCACGACGATAAGGGTTATCCCGGTTCGCTGCTGGGTTCAATCGCCCTTTTCCGCCAGACCCTTTATGACGCCGACTGGTACACAAATGCCCATTCTATTTTTGATCAACACCCTAATGATAATCCCAGGCCGGAGATTGACGATGCCCTGGATATCCTTGCAGATCACATGAGCTGGGGCTTCCCTTTTTGTTTCAACACGGCCAACGAAACGGATGAGCTGGAAGTCATCAAATTGAGCAAAGAGTTCAGTTTAAATTTATGGCTAAGAGGATCGGGTTTTGAATATCAACGGGCTGAAGAGATCGCCAAAGCAAATCCATTTCTTATCTTACCCCTGAATTTCCCCGAAGCTCCGGATGTTTCGACACACGAACTGGCGTTGGAAGTTTCGCTGGAAGATCTGCGTCACTGGGATTTGGCCCCGGAAAATCCACGCATCCTCCAGGAAAACAACATCCACTACGCCTTAACAAGCAGCATGTTGAAAAACCGCGAAGATTTCAGACAGAATCTGCTGAAAGCAGTAAAACTGGGACTCACCGAAGAAAATGCACTCGCCGCACTAACAACCATTCCAGCAACTGAACTGAATCTCGCTAAGCTGCTTGGCAGTATTAAAAAAGGCAAGCTCGCAAACCTGGTTATCTGTGACGGTGACTATTTCGATGATGACAGCGAGATCACTGCCCTCTGGATAGAAGGTCAGGAAATTAAGATCAATGATACACCGGAAGTAGATCTCCGGGGAGAATGGACTGCTCAATTTCCGGACAGCAACCGTTATACCGTCACATTTAAAGACAAAATATCCAAACTCCGCGGCAGTATTGCCCTTGATACCTTATCGACTGACCTCACAGGCCTGTCCTACCAGCAGGATCGCCTGAGTTTCAATTTTGATGGAGAATCGTTCTCCTTACCCAAAGGCATTTTCCGCTTCAGTGGGATCGTAACTGCAGGTCTGATCAGCGGTCATCTAACGGATCCTTCCGGTGCTGTCAGATCCTTGTCTTTACAGTTCGTTCAGTGGCTGGAAAAACCAGAGCATGAGGAATCAGAATCCGTCACACAGAGTGAACTTACCGTGCGCTACCCAAATGGCGCCTATGGATTTTCAGCTCTCCCCGAGCAGCCTGATGCCGTGCTCATCCGCAATGGAAACCTCTGGACTTGCGAGTCGGATGGCATCCTGGAAAATAGGGATATGCTCATTAAAAATGGGAAAATCGAAAAAATTGGCAAGGATTTACGGGCACCCCGGGGTGCTGTGATCATCGAGGCGGAGGGGAAACAGATCACTCCCGGACTCATCGACTGCCACGCGCATCTGGCTGAAAGATCTGTGAATGAAGGGTCCGTTGCCATCTCAAGCGAAGTGCGCATGAAAGATGTGCTGGATCCGGATGATATCACCATTTACCGACAATTGGCAGGGGGTACCACGATCAGCCACACCTTGCATGGATCGGCAAATCCCATCGGCGGACAGGATGGCGTGGTGAAACTGCGCTGGGGCTCTATAGCCGATGAAATTTTTATGGAAAAAGCACCACCCGGGATAAAATTTGCGCTGGGTGAAAATGTCAAGCAGTCCAATTGGGGAGATGAATTCACGACCCGCTACCCACAGACCCGCATGGGCGTTGATCAGATTGTCCGGGACGCCTTCAACGCGGCTCTGGAATACCAACAAAAATGGGATCATTACAACTCTCTTGGCAGCATCGCACGGAAGAAAACGATCCCTCCGCGCAAAGATTTACAGCTGGATGCCCTGGTAGAAGTTCTGCAGGGCAAAAGGATGGTCCACTGTCATGCCTATCGCCAGGATGAAATGTTGAATACCATCCGCATTGCTGAAGACTATGGCATCCAACTGGCAACCTTCGATCATGGACTGGAGGCCTATAAAATTGCGGATGTCATCCGGAAACACGGCATGGGGGTGACCACTTTTTCCGACTGGTGGGCTTATAAATTTGAGGTTTACGATGCCATTCCCTATAACGGTAACCTTCTGCATGACGCAGGGGTAGTTGTGTCATTTAACTCGGATGATGGCGAACTGGGTCGTCGGCTTAATTACGAGGCCGGTAAAGCACTTAAATATGGTGACATCACTCCAATGGAGGCACTGAAATTTGTCACTCTGAATCCCGCGAAACAGCTTAAGATCGACCCTTGGGTTGGCAGTCTGAAACCGGGAAAAGATGCTGATTTTGTGATCTGGAACGGAGATCCGCTCTCTGTCTTCACCCACTGTGAACAAACTTGGATCGATGGTAAAAAATATTTTGATATCAAAGATGATGAAGTGCTGCATGACCGTGATACAGCCGAGCACAATGCGCTTGTCCAAAAGATACTGGCACGGCACAAACCGGAAAATGGCGGGGGAAAAGGAGGTTTAAATTGAAGAATCTATTAGCCTGTTTATTTGGGGCAATTCTGCTGGCTTCAGGACAAATTCCGGGTGCTGACCCCGGGCATCCCCTATTGCTTAAAAATGGTATGCTGCACACTGTTTCCGGGGAGACCTACAAAGGGGATTTGCTCATTGAGAACGGCAAGATCACTGCTGTTGCCCCGGAGATCAGAACCACCGCAGGTTACGAAATAATCGATGTCTCCGGGAAGCAGGTTTATCCGGGACTTATCTCAGCCGGCGGCACTATCGGCCTGGTTGAGATCGGGGCAGTACGGGCCACACGAGATGCCAACGAAGTGGGACAGATCAATGCCAGTGTACATGCGGAGAAAGCTTATAATCCCGATTCCGAGGAAATTCCGGTGACACGCTCAAATGGTGTGCTAACGGTTCAGGTGATTCCCCAGGGAGGGCTGGTATCCGGCACCTCTGCTATGATGCAAATGGATGGCTGGACTTGGGAAGACTGCACACTGCAAGCCAATCTCGGGGTTCATATCAATTGGCCTGCGATGAGCATCAACACAGCCTGGTGGGAGAGAAGAACCCCTGAAGAACAGCAGAAAACCACCAATGAAAACCTGCAAAAGCTGGCTGATTTAATGAAAGATGTAAGGGCCTATGCAGCCGCCAAAACCGCCGGTACTCAAAAGGGAACCGATGCCAATCTCGAAGCCCTGCTGCCTGTTTTGAAAAAGGAAATCCCGGTTTTTATTCATGCAAACCGGCTTGCGCAGATCGAAGCGGCGGTAAACTGGAGCCTGAAAGAGGACCTGCGAATGATCCTTGTAGGCGGTGGCGACAGCTGGCGGGTCACCGATCTGCTGAAAGAAAATGATATCCCGGTAATCTGTCAAAATCCCTTGTCAATGCCGCTGCGAAGCTGGGCGAAATATGACGAAAAGTTCACACTGCCGGCCAAATTAGCCGCTGCAGGAGTGCGTTATTGTATTACCACCTCCGACACTTATTCAAATCAGAGGGATCTGCCTTACGAAGCCGGCATGGCGGTGGCATTCGGTCTTTCCGGTGATGAAGCACTCAGAGCAATAACCCTGTCTACAGCGGAAATCCTGGACATCGCCGATCGTATTGGCAGTTTGGAAGTCGGTAAGGATGCCACTTTGTTTATTGTCGATGGCGATATATTGGAGATTCCTACCTTAGTGACCAGGGCTTATATCCAGGGCAGGCCTGTCGATTTGAACGACAAACAAAAGCATCTGCGCGATAAATATAGCGAAAAGTACAGGCGGCTGGGGATTTACAAATAGTTTAAGTAGCATACTGTTGCGGTAAAATTGGTAATTGAGATGTTTTCGTCAGGTTCCGAATCTTTATGAGCTGATACCGTGAGTTATTTTCAGATTCAGATCGTAAATGGGAAAAATCCCCAAAGACCGTCTGCTGACTCGAGCCATTTTTACAGGCAGATTGCAAATACAAGAGATCTGTTT
>CAZIYQ010000041.1:0-197 GCA_964543505.1 uncultured bacterium
GTGGATCTCATGAAAAACAGCTGTTAGAAGGCAATCAATTTTCTTATTTATTACTAAGTTTAGTTATATTCTACTCAACTTTTTTTCCTTCTAATTTAAAATTCACTAAAAATAAAGTAAGTCAGCCTGGTTACCGAAGATCATACTAGAAGTTGAAAAGTTGATCTTTGATAAAAGCGGTTTCGGAGGTTAGCTGA
>CAZIYQ010000041.1:297-16013 GCA_964543505.1 uncultured bacterium
ACACGACGATACAGTCTGTATAAACTGTGAGAAAGCCCCCATTTTGGGGGCTTTCGCTTAGAAAAGAATCTTTCCAAAACATATTTCAAGTATAAACCCAATAATCAAAATCGATTGAGAACAGACCAGTTTACCACTCTGTGGCTGCAACCCCAACAAAATTCACCACAACAGATGTGCAATTGATAAATAATCTAGGTTTGAGACTACAGCTGCCTGGGGATCCTAGATACTCCATAATTGTGGCTTATATCCGTTGAATTTGGTACACCATAGCAGAGATACCAAAATATATCAACTCAAGAGTGACATTCTATTTATCGAATTTACTTGATTATTACGAAAGATAATCCAAAATGTCCAGATCTCAACGAATGTTGGTAAATATTATTTTAAGTAAATATTAATAAATGCTAAAAATAAAGTAAGTCAGCCTGGTTACCGAAGATTATACTAGAAGTTGAAAAGTTGATCTTTGATAAAAGCGGTTTCGGAGGTTAGCTGAAAAAAAATTAACCGCTGAATGGGCATGGAAGCCCATGACGAAACATGGAGGTAATTATGGCTAGCGATTTAATGAGAATCGGAGCAAATATTAAGGCAATGCAATCATTGAGTTCTCTCATGAAAACCAATGAAGCAATCGGAAACCATCAGTACAGACTGTCAACCGGTAAACGGATCAACTCTGCACAGGATGATACGGCCGGATATTCAATTGCAAAGGCACTGCAGTCCAGAGTAAGTGGTCTTAAGCAGGCAAATTCAAATGTTGGGAATGCCAAGAGTATTCTTGCAATTGCTGAGGGTGGCTATCAAGCACAGATGTCCATTCTGCAGTCCATCAAGGATAAAGTTGTACAGTCAGCGGATGATTCCCTTAATACTGCTCAGCGGACCTCAATAACCAATCAGGTAACAGCCCTATTGAGCGAGTTGGATGATGTCAGCAGTCAGACAAAATGGAATGGCAGTACGCTTTTCACCACGACGGCAAAGACTTTCCACGTTGGTGGAGATGCAGGAGACACCTTAGCAGTCACCCTGGATACATCAACCTCGGCGGCCGTTGGTGATAACAATACGGATCTGAGTGCGATCAGCCTTTCAACCGCAGCCAGTGCATCGGCAGCGATAACGTCGGTAGATACTGCTATAACCAGTCTGTCTGAATCTATCCAGACAGTAGGTGATTATCAGGCCCGTCTCTCGAGTAAAGAGAACACGCTCTCGATCAGTATCACCAATACTGAAGCGGTTCGAAGCAACATCGAAGATGCCGACTTTGCCCGGGAACAGATGCAGGTCATGAAGCTGCAAATCATTCAGCAGACTGCGCTTTCATCATTTACTCAAGCGAATGCGGCACCGCAAGCTGTTTTATCTCTCTTTAGATAAAACGGTAAATTAACCAGCGTACAGACTCCTGAAGTGAAGATTGAAGCCTGATATGGAATTCGAAAATGATGATGTGACTCAGTTCTGTAACGACTGAAGACCACTCCACCTGATACACGACGATACAGTCTGTATAAACTGTGAGAAAGCCCCCATTTTGGGGGCTTTCTGATTTTACAGGGATTACAAATATTTAGGATTGATGGAAGGTGAAAATTATTAAAGGTAAGGAGTTGACCTATCGGAATCTCTGTAATAGCTTGAAAAAACCGAAAATAATTTCATTATTCAACTCACATTAGAGTAGCAGCTACAGATTTTGCTCAATTAGCTTTCCGCAATTTTAATCAATATTATCGAATGTTATCGAAAAGGATGATTTAAAATGATTTACTGTTAATTATTCATGATTAATAATTTACATACAGCAATCTTTGCTAATTATTCCTCAATAAATCAAGTAACTCCCGAATTCACCGATATTTTCATCAGGATTCAGTAATATTTGTCACATTAGTTCGTAAAGTTAGAAATTGACAAATATAAAAATAGGTTGAGGGCAGGGACGCCCGCTAAAAACAAGGAGGTAACAACATGGCGAATGGTCTTTTCAGAGTTGCAGCGAATATTCAATCGAGTAGATCACTTCAATCTTTGATGCAAATTAATGAGAGATTGGCTAATCATCAATACAGGCTATCCACAGGGAAAAGAATAAACTCGGCTGTGGACGACAGTGCAGGTTATGAAATTGCAAAAGAACTGCAAGCGAGGACATCCGGATTAAAACAAGCATTATCCAATGTAGGTAGCGCAAAAAATATATTAGCCATTGGTGAAGGGGGTTACCAATCTCAGATGACCATCCTTCAGACCATTAAGGATAAAGTGGTTCAGGCAGCCGATGATTCAATGGATTCAGGCAATCGAACCGCCATCCAAAATCAGGTTGATCAACTGATAGCTGAATTAGATGATATTAAGAGCCAAACCAAATGGAATGGGAATTCGATCCTTTCCAGCGGTACAAACAATTTCACTTTTCATGTGGGTGCTGATGAGGCGGATACACTAAGCGTAGCCTTCGATGTTTCAGCCTCAGATTCCGTAGGGAGTGACGCTGTTGATCTAAGTGCACTGGAGCTGGGATCCTCCGCCAGTGGGGCGGCTGCAATCACTACCGTTGATAACGCAATTACGAGTCTTGCAAAATCACTGCAGGAGATAGGTGATTATCAGAGCAGGCTCACGAGTAAGGAAAATATGCTGTCCGTCAGCATAACAAATACAGAATCAATACAGAGTACCGTTGAGGATGCAGATTTCGCAACAGAACAAATGGAGGTCCTGAAACTGCAAATTATCCAGCAGACGGCCCTGTCCATGTTCACGCAGGCCAATGCATCAGCACAGGCAGTACTCTCATTGTTTAAATAGGCAATTGAACACTAGGGACACAATTGACATAACGGATTAACTGAGAAAGGAAATCAAGATGATGAGTAATATTTTAGGAATCAAAGAAGTATCGGCTTACTTGCATATTAAAGAACAGACGGTTTACAGATTGGTTCAGCAGGGGAAAATCCCGGCCTTAAAAATCGGTGGGCAGTGGAAGGTCAAAGGCGAACACCTGGACAGAATGTTTGACGAGATATTGAATGACAAGCTCCAGGAGCTGAAGGCTCAATAAATTGTTTATAAGACGATTCCAGCGCTATTTGACGCTTGTTAAGAATCTTGTGAGGTAGTAGTTGTGTCCGGGAGATCAAGTGGTACTTTTACTTCTACAGCACAATACAGGGTATAAAAGCATTGTATTTGAATTGACTACGTCAGATATGATGTACCAAAGAATAACGCTGAAGGGGAATTGGGAATAAGATGTTTTGGATTTGTGAATTAATGATGAATTTGCTGAAATTTTACTATAAATTCATCAAACCTGAATCGAACGATTCAAAAAAACAGTTCATAGATAGGATAACTTCACTCCCCATGAATATCAGCCGATTTTATAAACAGGTGTGTAAAATGTTGGTTTTTGAAAACTGAAAACGTCAGAAACCAGCAGACAGAGAAAGAATGTTGAAGAGGGCAGGGATGTCCGGGAATTAAAATGGAGCAGGAAGTGGCATACGATTTATTTAGAATCGGAGCAAATATTCAGGCGATGCGATCTTTATCCTCGTTGATGAAACTGAATGAAAGATTTTCAAAACTTGAATACAGTTTATCAACCGGTAAAAGGATTAATTCTGCCGAGGATGATACCGCCGGATATTCGATGGCAATGGCGCTGCGATCGAGGGTCAGCGGCCTGCAGCAAGCCTACTCGAATGTCGGTAATGCAAAAAACATCCTGGCAATCGCAGAGGGGGGCTACCAGGCGCAGATGTCAATCCTCCAATCAGTTAAGGAAAATGTAGTGAAGGCTTCAGATGATACCCTAGATTCTGGCCAGAGGACAGCAATATCCAACCAAGTGAGTGAGTTACTATCAGAACTGGACTCGATAAGCGACCAAACGAAATGGAATGGATCGAGTATGTTTGGGTCTCATTATGCTTTCCACGTCGGGGCTGATGCCGGGGATACGCTTTCGGTAACATTAGATTCATCAGCTTCCAATACTGTTGGCAGCGGGTCGATCGATGTCAGTGCGATATCCCTAAATTCAGCGGCCAATGCATCAGATGCGATAACGACCGTTGATAATGCTATTACCAGTCTCGCAGAATCGATACAAGAAGTTGGGAATTATCAAATGCGATTGTCCAGTAAGGAAAATACTTTGTCTATCAGCATCACCAACACCGAAGCGGTGCGAAGCTCAATCGAAGATGCGGACCTTGCAAGAGTACAAATGGAACTCATGAAATTGCAGATCATTCAGCAAACTGCTCTTTCGGCGTTTATTCAGGCCAATGCAGCACCACAGGCAGTGCTTGCTCTGTTCAGCTAGCATAGGAAAAAACAAGAGGGTGATAGGAAGGAATTTCCTGTTTCCAACATTTGAAATTGACAATACGGGTGGTATAAAAAGTATGTGCATCATGGCACGGAATTTGACAACAAAGGGGTAAAGATTAAATGTACGGTAGCTCAACACAGAAAAGAAATAACGTGGATCCATATTTGACTCAAAAAGTGATGTCTGCAAGTCCTGAGCAGCTAATTGCCTATATCTATGATGCTGCCATAACCGGTTGCGCCAGACAAGACAGAAGTAAATCTATGAGGGCAGTTCAGGAATTGATCAATGCCTTAAATTTTGATAATATTGATATAGCGCGCAATTTTCTGAAACTATACCGCTACATCCTCGATCAAATATGCAAAGGAGAATTCGAAGAAGCCAGGCAATTACTTACCGAATTCAAAAGTATTTGGACTCAAGCAATGAAAGTCCAGTGAAAGGATTAAAATGGCCGTTGATCTAACATCCATCTATAACAATCAGAATTCAATTGAATATCTCGTTCAGCAGTATATGCAGATTGAGGCCAGGCCCAGGAATAAACTAGCCCAACAGAGGGATTTACTGAGCTCGAAAAACACGGTTCTGACTGAGCTTGATTCAAAACTTTCGGTGTTAAAAACTAAAGTTGACAGATTAACAGATCCAAACACTGATTATTTTGCCACCAAACTTGCGACTGGCAGCAACAATGATCAATTTACCATTTCAGCGGCAGCATCCACTAACCTTGGTAATCATTCATTGACGGTGGATAGGCTGGCGTCTTCCGATACGAGAGTATCACAACAATATACAGATACCTCAACCGTACTGCAGACGGCCTTTTCCTCTGACCAAACATTCTCGATCTTTGTTGCGAATCCCACAACGGCAGATGCAAATAACAGAGCTCAAATCGATGTAACTATTTCAGCAGCTGATTTCGCCGCTGACGATGGAACTGCGCTGGATTCGATTAGAGACGCCATCAATACGGCTATGTCCGATGCTGTAGCTGCCGGTACTATTGAAAATGATGAGGTTGCTCATGCATCGGTAATTTCTGAACAGAATGGTAAATCACGACTTGTCATCAGAGCCAATCAATCAGGGTACGCAAACCGTCTGACTTTTGGTGAGAGCACTGGCAACCTGTTGCAGTCACTGCAGGTCAATTCTGCCTCACAATCCACGGGTACTGCTGGAGGTTACATCACACTGGTTGGCACAGACGAGACTACCAGTATGCTAAATTCAAAATTCAATATCGATGGCCTGAATTTTTATAGGGATACTAACAACGTCACCGATGCAATTAATGGGTTGACCATCCGATTATTGGATACCTTCACCACCACGGAATCAATAACAGTAACTCCTGACGGGGAGGGTGTTAAGGCAGAAATTCAGGGATTTTTGGATGCCTACAACGACGTCATCAACAGTCTGAAAAAGAATGCTCAGATTGATCCAGTCACTTACAAAAGGGGTGTGCTTGCAGATGATATTGTTTATCGCGGAATGTCAAATTCGTTGAGATCTGCTATTGGTGGAGAAGTCAGTGCGGCGTCCTCTGCCCTTTACCAACATCTGTATAAAATAGGTATTGAAGCAGATAGCAATGGGAATTTGTCATTTACTGATAGCGATGCTTTTACAACAGCGTTAGAGACAAACAGCAACTATGTATCAGACATCTTCAACGCAACCGATGGCATTGGTGTGGTCATAAAAAATTATATTGATAATTTTGTTGCTGTCGGCGGAACCATTGATTCGAGTAAAGAAAATATTGATGCAAATATCAAAAACCTTGATAATCGTATCAGCTCAATGGATGATCTATTGAACGTTCGAGAGAATCAGCTAAGGTCCCAGTTTTCTGAGATGCAGGCAATGATGGCCAAGCTTTCAAGTCAAATGTCATTTTTTGGTAGGATAAGTAACCTATACTAGGAGATAAAAATGGAATCAATAAACCAGATCAACACCAATAGTACTGCTCCCGTAGATAGAGCAGCGCACAGTATTGTCAAACAGGATCTTCCGGGAAAAATTAGGGCGGATAAAAGAGCCGATCATCAACAGCCCGTAAAGCAAACGGAGCAGGCACCTAAAGAGGGAATGGATTTCCCCAAACTGGTCAGTACTGTCAATAACTATGTTGACTCTTTTTCAACAAAAGTGTCCTTTTCCTATGATGAACATACTAATAAACCGGTAATCAGGGTTACAGATAAAGAGACGGGTGAACTGATCAGACAGATACCTAAACAGGAAATGTTGGATCTAATATCAAAACTGGAATATGTTGCAGGAATTATCTACCACAATAAAGCTTAAATAGGAATCCGGAAAATGCATCCCTCTAAACATCAGAATACTGAAGACTCTGCATGTCAGGATTTTGAGGTACTCAGTAAAATCTATGATGAAACACAAAAGGTATGGGGAGATGGTAACCCCTCAGTTATTGACATTGGTAAGCTGCTTGATAAAAGAGAAAACTGGATTGAAATCCTAAAAAATACAGAAAATTCCAGACAAAATGCTCTTTCAAAGAAAGATCGATTAGATAGGTCAGAATTTTATAACATCAAAATAAAAGAGATACTGAAAAGAATGGATGTCATTGATAAAAATATTATGGCCTATTTCAACGTTAAGAAAAAAGATAAAGTTAAAGAAATAGCAAAAATTACCGATATAAAGAATAGGCGGAAGAAAAAACCGTTGATATTTGACCAGAACGAAGATAGAAGATTAGTTGACATACAACAGGAATAGTCTAAATGACATCAAATAAAATTATGGGTGGATTATCGCAGGAAATTAAGCGATTAAACACAAAAAACCGTCCCAAAGACCTTCAAGCAGTCAGTAAACAGAGCAGCAATACGGCTGATGCATCGAAGGTTGAAAACACAACCAGAGACAGCGTTACTATTTCAACCACTGCCAAGGTCCTACTGGAAGAAAATGCGCTGATTTCAAAACTTACCGGTCAATTGAGTACCCTGCCAACAGCTGATGAGGAACAACTGGAGAATGTAAAGGGAAGGATCAAATCCGGTTATTATTTTAGCCCCGAAGTGGATGACGAAGTTGCTGAATCAATGTCATCAGCGATCAATCCGCCTGCAGCACCCCTGGTTAATCGTAAGGATTCAGATGGGAATGTAAACAATACTGAAGCCACCAATCTGGATAACATTAGGTTAAAGATTCAGAATAACCAGTACAATTCAAATGAAGTCCTGGATGCAATAGTGAGCGGTTTACTAGGAGAGTAATCGCCGGTTATCGAATAATTATATTTTTTGGGATTAAAATTAAGTTGTCTTGAGAATGAGGGGTTTAACCCCTTTTTTTGTACTCGGTAGTTTTATTAACAGCTGTCAATCTGTGTGACATGGATTACTAGATTGAATTTATTTGGGTATGTCGATCCTGATGCTTTATGCACGCTGATAAAGTTTTGAAATTGTATCCATTAGTTCCGAAGAATTAAATGGTTTCTGGAGAAATTCTACATCACCGTGAGCTTCAATTTTCCAGGGATCCGGGTCATATCCGCTTATTAAGATAATTTTACAATTATAATTAATTTCTTTGATCTTTTCAACCAATGTATAGCCGCTCATCTCGGGCATAATGACGTCTGAAATGATAATATTGAATTCATCCGAACCCTTAAGTATTTCAAGTGCTTCATGACCATCACTCGCAATTACTACATGGAAATGTTCGCGTTCCAGGAGTTTCCTGACAACAGTGATCACACTTTTATCATCATCGACGATGAGCACATTTTTATTTCTGGTATCGATGGGTTCAGTGGGGGGGGCGGTTACCGGCACATCGGTCGTTAGAAAACCCGGAAAGAATAATTTAAAGGTGGTCAACTCGCCCGGAGTACTCTCGCAGGTCAAATAACCATTATGCTGCTTGATTAATCCGTAAACTGCCGAAAGCCCCAGGCCTCCTTCTCCCTGTCCAATTTTTCTCGTTGTAAAATAAGGATCGAATATTCTGGGGATGTCTTCTTTTTCTATACCTCTACCCGTATCCGAAACCGTCAGTAAGACGTATGGTCCTGGTTTGATACCTTGCTGTGTCAGTGGATCTTCAGGTGCGATTGATACTGATTTAGAAGTAATAATAATCTCACCACCATCTGGCATGGCCGACTCAGAATTAAGACACAGATTCGTTACAACCTGTTGGATTGAATGAAAATCCGCCTGTATAATATCCAGATTGGGTTGTAAATTGACTTTTAAATTGATCTTATTGGTAAGTGTTTTTTTTAGAAAATTACAGAGTGGCTGCAAAACATCATTCAGATTTAAAACTCTCATTTCCAATTTGCGGCTACTGCTAAATGCCATCAGATGTTCAACCAGAACAGAAGCCTCATTCGATTTTCCGATAATAGATGTCAGGTAATTGTATAGAGGATCTTCTTTGTCAACATTACCTCTGGCAAGATCGGCAAAGCCGAGAATTCCTGTGAGCATGTTATTGAAATCGTGAGCTATACCTCCTGCGAGACGACTAATTGTTTCAAGCTTTTGGTTATTGACCAATTGCTGTTTAATTTTTTTTTGCTCTGTAATATCCCGCATTGATCCGATAATCTTGGCATCAGAGTCAGAATTGCCGTCAGCTATTATGGCATTGATTGAACAAGTCAGTAATACATGATCTCTTCGCCAAAGTTGAATTTCACAGTCTTTCAGTTTTTTAGTTTTTCTAAAAGTTTTAACAATATTATACAGTTCAGCTTGATTTCCCCAGATTTTAAACTCCGGACGGCCCAGTAATTCCTCTCGTTTATAATATAAGATATTTTCTACTGAGGGACTAATCTCAAGCAGAGTGCCATCCAGCTTAATTTCGAAATAGGCATCCTGAATATTCTGAAAAATGCGTAAATATTTACCATCAGACTCATTTCGTGCCGCCACGGCCAATTCCAGTTCGCTGACATCGCGAATGACAACTATTACATGGGGTTGAAGATCCAGACTCACAACCCTTGCTGAAACCAATGCTGAAAAAATGCGATCGTCACGAGATTTAAATTTTGTGCGAAAATTACTGACGAGAAGTTTTTTATTTAATAAATCATAAAAAGCAGCAGCAGCATCCTGATTGAACCAGATCTCCAGGGAATCAAAAGTTTTACCCTTTATCTCATTTACCTCGAAGCCAATTAATTCAGTAAAACTCTGATTTACAGTGATTACTAATTTATCTCGGAGCCCTGCAATGAATATTGCATCTGGTGTAGAGTGAAAGACGGTTCTAAATCGTTCTTCACTATCCTGCAGTTCCTTGAAGATGTTCTGTTTGTTAATTATTTCCTGTATCGTATGATGCAGCAATTTCATTGAGACAGGCTTTTCCATATAGTTTGCTGCCCCCAACCTTAAAGCCTCAATTGCAGTATCGAGATTCCCATGGGCTGTAATGATCACAATACTGGTATCTTGGTATTGCCGATTGACGGATTTTAATAACTGCATGCCGCCCATTTTGGGCATTTTTAGATCTGTTATCAGTATATCGACAGGATCCTGGAGAAGTTTCTTTAAGGCTTGAGTGGCGGAATTTGCGATGGAAATAATGTACTTGTCATCCAATTCTTCGAGAGAAGATTTGATCAGATTACAAATTGCTTGCTCATCATCAACGACCATCAGCCTGATCGCATTTTTTAGATGCTTTGGGACTATAATATGTTTTTGAGATGCCATGCAGAATTCAATTCTGTTTGGATTACCAACTTAATAACCCGTTATTTATTTTCAACAATTTACAACTGTAATGATGAAATTAAACCTAATTAACACAGGTAAAATTACGGGGTAAAGCTTCACACTTCAGAGTGATAATTAATACTTGGCAGTTCAAGAAACAAATGTAATATGGAATATTAACCGACAGAGATTGCAAATATATGTAAAGAATTGCAGAATATTACCGATAACTACAATAGAAAACTTAAGGAAATGATGCCAAAAGAGATAATTAACATTGATGAGGCCTGTCAGCTATTGCAAATAAAGCATCGAACGATGTACCAACTACTTAAAAATAGTGATATCCCGGCAGTTAAGATCGGCGGGCAATGGCGGTTTTCGAGAAAAGTACTGCTTGATCTTTTTGTTGAGCAGGCAAAAGAATTAGAATCAAATAAAAAAACAGAACAATGAAAGTCATTTAATCTATGAACATGACAACGGTTAACCAATTAGCGACTCATCGAGAATCAGGGTTTCGTATCCTGATTGTTGACGATGACATACTGATCCACAAGCTTTACTCACTCATATTGAAAGCTCCGAGATATGTTGTTAAGACTGCCGATAATGGTAAAGCGGGGCTGGAGATTGCAAGGGATTTCAAGCCAGACTTAATCGTCTCGGATGTGATCATGCCAGAGATGGATGGTCATGAATTCTGCAGAAGACTCAGGGCAGATCCTGATTTTGTAAACACCATTCTGCTACTGTCGTCATCAGTGATGACCGAAGCGAAAGATGCTGTTAAGGCTTTGGAAGGTGGGGCAGATGATTATCTTCTGAAACCCATAGAAAAGGAATCTGCAAGAGCAAAGATTGATGCATTTCTGCGCATCAAAGTCCTACAGGACAACCTCGTTAATTCCAATTCGAAACTTGCAGAAATGATATCAGAACTTGAGAAAAACAAGACTATCATCCATGAGAAGAACCTAGCTCTTGAAAAAGAAAAGGCAGTGATTAAAAGTTCACTCGATGAGAAACAATATCTGCTGGGGGAGTTGGAAAAATCAAATATTTCATTGGCCAACCTCAATAAAAAGTTGGGGCAGAGTTTCCACCACATGATCTCAATTCTTAATCAGATTATTGAGTACCGGCGTCCGGAAAATAAAGGGCATGCCCAGAAGGTTGCAAAATTGTCCCAGGCCATTGGAACGTACTTGGAACTTTCAGAGGAAGACCTCGACAATATTAATCTCGCTGCATTTCTGCATGAAGTAGGTAAAGTTGGGTTCCCTGATACACTTTTCACCAAGGATCCCTCTGAATATAACGATCATGAAAAATTACTGGTCAAGCAATACACGGTGATTGGGGAAAGGCTCATCAATGAGTACAGCGGTTTGGAGAAAGTTGCCAAAATAATCCG
Organism: uncultured bacterium; assembly: GCA_964543505.1. Taxonomy (GTDB): domain Bacteria; phylum Fidelibacterota; class Marinisomatia; order SCGC-AAA003-L08; family JACNLC01; genus JAADGM01. The sequence continues at coordinate 11,840 of CAZIYQ010000041.1, forward strand.
CCATATTAAAGAGCGGGTTGATGGAAGTGGTGCTCCGGATCATCTCGCTGGAAATCAGATACCGATTGGTTCCAGGATACTGAAAGTTGCGATTGCTTATGATGACATGGTTTATGATATCAAAGAGGAGCAGGGCATCTCCAGAGTACTGCAGGAAATTCAAGCTAAAGCTGATGTTCTCTTCGACAGCCGCGTTGTTCAAATCCTGGTCGATCTGGTCTCTTCAGATAAATCTAAAAATATTGAACGAACTGAGAAAATCTATGTTACGGACATCCTGGAGGGGATGTTGACTGCGCAGGATATTTTCACGAAATCCGGTATCAAACTTATACCGGGACACACTATTATCAATGAGAATATGATCAAGTTGATTATGAGATACAATAAAATAGACCCCATCGAACAAAGTATAAACATAATAAGGAAATAGACCTATGGATTTTGCAACATTAATAGGAGTTGTATCAGGGATTGGCCTCGTCATCGGTTCCATCATGCTCAACAGCGGGTTGGGCCTTTTCTACGATCTCACATCGTTAATGATCGTGGCGGGGGGAACTCTGGCGGCAACATTTATTGCCTATCCGATGAAGGATGTGTTCAAGGTATTCGCATTGCTGGGGAGAGTATTTTTCAACAAACAGAAACCACTTGCGAAAATTGTAGAGAACTTGATTGACCTCGCTACTAAATCCAAACAAAACGGCATCCTCGCCATCGATTCTGAAATTGAAAACATATCGGATAAGTTTTTAAAAAAAGGTCTTCAGATGGTTGTGGATGGCATAGAAGGTCCTGAAATGAACACCATGCTGGTTACTGAAATGCAGAATGACCAAAAACGTCATAAAAATGGAGTTCAATTATTTTCGGATATGGGTAAATATGCTCCCGCTTTCGGGATGGTCGGTACTCTCATCGGACTGATCCAAATGCTGGCAGATTTAAACGATCCGTCGGCAATTGGTCCTAAAATGGCGGTTGCATTGATAACGACTTTTTATGGCGCAATTTTAGCGAATCTATTCTTCGTACCCATGTCAGTAAAACTAAAGAGTCGCAGCCAGCAGGAATCACAGCGTATGCAGCTGATCAGTATGGGCGTAAACTCGATCCGTCAGGGTGATCATCCGAGATTCATGGAGGACAAACTCAAGAATTTCTTAACTGAAGATGAGCAGAAAAAAAGAGCCCAAACTGATGATAAATCTGGTGAGGGAGCCAAATAAATATGGAAGATTATGAAGATCTGTTGATGGATACTGATGATGGTGACGAGGGCGAGGAGGAAGCCGGATGGTTAATGACCTACGGCGATTTGATGACCCTGTTGCTCTGTTTTTTCGTTCTGCTTTTTTCCATGAGTGAAACAAAACAAGATGAATTTTTCCAACTGATGCAGTCAATGAAATCAGCACTGGGAACGGATGTGGTTCCGGAGGCTGGTACCCGGAAGGGGCTCACGATGATCGACAAAGAAGCTGAAAAAGAGGTCATTGCTGTTGATGAACTGGGGGGAATGATACAGGCCGAACTTGACAGTATTAAAAGCGAGGTTGAGGAATTAATTATAACCAACAGCCTGGAGGGTGATGTAAGCGTAAAAGTAGAAAAAAGAGGCGCTGTCATTACGGTTTCAGACATGCTTCTGTTCCCACCCGCAAAAGCCGAATTCAACCTGGCAGGTGAAGATATTTTAACCAAAATAGCCGATATGCTTAAACAGTTTGACTACCATATTCAGGTAGAGGGCCATACCGACAGCGAACCTATTTCAGACAAACAGTTCAAATCTAATTGGGAATTGTCGGCTAACAGGGCTTGTGAAATTGTCCGCTATTTCATTTCAAAAGGCATTCCACCGGATAAGCTATCCGCTGAAGGTTTTGCAGAATACCGCCCAATCGCTGATAACAGTACGGCAGAGGGGCGCGCGAAAAATCGCCGGGTTGAAATTGTCTATAAGCGTACAAAGATCGAGGATGAGATCTATAAAAACCTCGAAGAAGAAAATTCACTTACGGTTCCAGCCGTGCAGGATACCATTTTTTAGTGATGCTGATGGGATTATGTAAGATAAAATGCGTTTAAATATCCTATATCGCTGGTTATTCCCGGTACTCTGCCTGTTAACAGCAATAAGCTGGATGTCGGAATTTCCTGTAGCTTATCCAATGAATTATCTGGATATCTCGTTTGGCAGTATTTTCCTCATTTCGGTGGTCATTGGCTATTTCATTATTGTACGCTTAAATGTCACTGCTCTGGAAGTGGGGTGGAGTATTTTTGGCTATGCCGTCTTCATTACCTATTTGAACCGTATTACGGATTCTCCTCCGGAAATAGAAACGATCTTCTCCGGGATTTTCAATTCATTCGGTATTATTGTAATTGTGTTAGGATTATATCATTCCCTGAAATTAATTAAAGAGCAACTCGCAAGATTTACAGTTACGGAATTCAACAGAAGAGAAAGTGAGATGAAATATCGCAGCATTTTTGAACAATCCAAAGATGCCATCTACATTACGACCAGCGAAGGCAAATTTATCGAAGCCAATCAATCCACACTGGATCTATTTGGCATTACCCCCGATGAATTCAAGAATTTTAATGTCGCAAACTTGTATGTCAATCAAGCAGATCGTAAGCGATTTCGTGAGATCATCGAGCGTGATTCCTTCATACACGATTATAAATTAGCTTTAAAAAGAACGGATGGAACTCCCATTACCTGTCTTGAAACATCCGTAGTGCGAAAAGACGAAAATGATAAGGTGATTGGCTATCAGGGTATAATACGAGATATTACTGCTGAAGAGAAGGTGCGTGAAGATTTACGGGAGCGCGAGGAACGGATCCGCTCTATGATTCTCTCCATGAATGAACTGATCTTTACCATGGACCTGTCCGGCACGATTCAGACATTCTATCCTCCCAGCGATAGTAAAATTGAATACGCTCCATCCCATTACCTTTACCACAAATTTGCAGCAGTATTCCCAGCTGAGTTGACAGAAAAAATCATCAATGCCATCGATCATCTCGAATGGAGTAATGAGAGTCAGGAATTTGAGCATTCAGAAATTATTGCGGAGGAAGAATACTGGTACTTGATAAATATTACAGGCCAGTATGACCTCAACAATAAAATAAACGGATATACCATCGTCCAACGGGATATCACCCAACGGCAGATCGCCGAATCTGAATTGAGGTCATCAATTGAGGCACTTGGCAGAGCAAACACCCGCTCTTCGAAAATGATGAGAGAATTGGAAAAAACGCATGTTGATCTGCAGCTAGCCCTGGAAGCGGCTAAAGAGGCTGATGCCTTAAAAAGTGAATTCCTGGCCAGCACTTCTCACGAATTACGTACGCCACTCAACTCGATTATCGGGTTTTTACAGCTGGTTCTCGATGGCTTCTGTGATTCTCATGAGGAAGAGGAAGAATATCTTAAGAATGCTCTCATGAGTTCAAACCATTTGCTTCGTCTAATAAATGATGTGCTGGATATTGCAAAAATTGAAGCCGGTAAAATGGACCTTGAGATGGAAAATGTAAATGTCAAAAATCTGATGGATGATCTCTACATTTTAACTCACGTTCAGGCAGAACAAAAGAAACTCGAGCTTAGCCTTCAGGGTGTAGAAAATGATATTTGGATTCGGGCTGATTCCCAAAAACTCAGGCAGATATTTTTAAATCTGATTGGGAATTCCCTAAAATTCACAAAAGAAGGTTGTATCAATATTTCAGTTCATCGGGATGCCGAAAACGAACAAGCTATTTTAAAAGTCAGTGATACAGGGATCGGCATAGCCCCGGAAAAACAAAAAAAAGTATTCGATAAATTTGCCCAGGCAAACGGTTCTACTTCACGCGAATTCGGAGGTACAGGGCTTGGGCTATCCATCACAAAATCACTGGTGGAATTAATGAACGGCTCCATATCACTTTTTAGTGAGGGAGAAAACAAAGGAACCACGATTGAGCTGAATTTTAAACTGGCCCTGGACATTGAAAGTGACACTGCTGACCAGGAAAAGATCGTTAGCCCCTCTGCGAGAATCGTACTTTAAGTTCAATGAGAAATTATTCAAAACAATGATTGGAAGGTTAGATTATGAACGATGAATTGATGGATGACATGAGAGCCTTTTTTATT
>CAZIYQ010000042.1:0-15954 GCA_964543505.1 uncultured bacterium
GATTTACGGCGATCATAAACGCTTTTTTGAAACCTATTTCTCAAAGTACCCCGGTTATTATTTAACTGGAGATGGTGCCAAAAGAGATGAAGATGGTTTCTACTGGATCACCGGCAGAGTCGATGATGTTCTGAATGTCTCCGGCCACCGGCTGGGAACAGCTGAGATTGAAGGTGCCATCGGAGCTTATCCGGCAGTCGCCGAAGCCGCAATTGTTGGTTTTCCTCATGACATTAAAGGCCAGGGCATCTATGCCTTTGTTACCCTGATGGCGGGGGAAACACCTTCCGACGATATCCTCGCAGGGATTAAAGCAAAAGTTCGGGAGATCATCGGCCCTCATGCAACACCGGATAAATTACAGTTTACGCCGGCATTGCCAAAGACACGCTCCGGTAAGATCATGCGGCGTATTCTGAGAAAGATCGGTGAGGGGGATGTCTCAAATCTCGGGGATACATCTACACTTGCGGATCCCTCGGTTGTGGATAACCTGTTGCAGGGCAGGCAATAATTTATTCCTTCTTCACGAAAAAAGGGGTGTCATTTGAGCACCCCTTTTTTATGAGTTTTACTGCACTATTGTATCTCAAGAAAGTTTAATGGATATTTGGATGTTCTGGGTCTCAATTGGTCAGATAAATGAGAAATATTATTAACCTTTTCTCTAAATAGTAGAGCAAAAAATATAATAAATTTGCTACTTGTTTAAACCACAAAAAATAAATCAGAGGTACTAATCAATGAATTTTCGCAAAAAGTTCGTACTGGTTATAATTGTTTTCGGTCTTTTGACAGTGGCCTGGATCTCCATGGATTTTAAAACACAGGAAGTGCCTTTTATTTCCGTTTCAGATCTTGTGAACCACGTTGATAATTACAAACAGGACCGCTTTCGTCTGGGGGGGAACGTTCAGGAGGGTTCCATCCACTACTCAGAAGATCACTTAACAGTTGATTTCCAACTGAAACAGGGCGACAGCTCTGTTCCTGTAGAGCACACCAGTGCGGCTATCCCTGATCTTTTTAAAGATGGTGCACAGGTGATTGTGGAGGGGGCTTATAAAAGCGGTATTTTTTATGCTGATAATTTAATGACCAAATGCGCTTCCCGCTATGAAGAAGAGTCAAAATACAAAACAGTGGCGGAGACCAATTAATGATCGCTATTCTCGGGAACACCCTTTTGTTGATGGCTTTTGCCTTCACGATTTACGGCATATTATCCACTTCGCTGCACACTGCAAATGGCAATCGGAAATTTATGATCTCCGGGGAACGGGCAATCTTGACATCGTCCCTTTTTGTAATCCTTTCTACCATCGGCCTTTTGATCGAGCTTTTACGCAGCAATTTCACGTTGGAATATGTTGCCAAATACAGCAGTGCGGAGACACCAACCCTTTATAAATTCAGTGGTCTGTGGGCCGGCATGAAAGGATCTTTACTGTTTTGGGTAATGATTCTCTCGGTTTTCATCATCATGGTTATCTTTCAGAATAGGAACCGGCATACGAAACTTATGCCCTGGGTGCTGATAACGCTGGGCGTAATCCAGCTGTTTTTCCTGGCCATGTCCAACTTTTTTGAGAATCCATTCACTCCGATCCCTGCTGGAATGGTCATGAATGGTATGGGGTTGAACCCCCTGCTGCAAAATCCCGTGATGCTGATCCACCCACCGCTGTTGTATCTTGGGTTCATTGGTTTTTCCGTGCCCTTCGCTTTTGGCATGGCCGCCATGATCACGGGTGAACTCGACACCGTGTGGATTCGTACAACCCGGCGCTGGACCTTGATAACCTGGCTGTTCCTGTCAGTGGCAATTATCCTGGGCGGACGTTGGGCCTATGTTGAATTGGGCTGGGGCGGATACTGGGCCTGGGATCCGGTTGAAAACGCCTCTCTGCTGCCATGGCTGACGGGTACCGCCTATATTCACTCGGTACTCATCCAGGAAAAAAAGAACATGCTCAGAATCTGGAATATGATTTTGATCATGGTTACGTTCACTCTTACCATTTTCGGAACTTATCTGACACGAAGCGGAATCGTCTCATCAGTCCACGCTTTCGCCGCCACCGACTTGGGGATTTGGTTCTTCGGGTTCGTCATGCTGATTCTTGGCACCAACATATTTTTACTGATTCTGCGCCGCAAAGAACTGGCATCGGTAAACAAACTGGAATCTTTCGTCGGGCGCGAGAGTGGGTTCCTGTTCAACAACATGCTTTTTGTGGCTATGATGCTTACGGTCTTATGGGGCACAATGTATCCTATTTTGTCTGAAGCGCTTACCGGCACAAAAATTACGGTAGGCTCTCCCTATTTTAACCGGGTGATGGTTCCCCTCGGATTACTACTTTTGTTCCTGACGGGCATCGGACCTCTCCTGGCCTGGCGCCGCACAACAAACAGAAGTCTCCGGAGGAATTTTACGGTACCTCTTGTTGTGGGCCTTATACTCGCCGGTATATTCGGTTCAATCTACAAAATAACCCAGATTTATCCGCTGATCTCAATTCTGCTGATCTCATTTGTAGGAACGATTATCATCCTGGAATTCTACAAAGGAACCCGGGCGCGTCATCGCATGACAGGGGCAGGATATCTGGCATCCTTTTTTCAGCTTCTCGAGAAAAATCGTTCCAGATATGGTGGCTACATTGTGCATCTTGGCATCGTCATGATGTTCCTCGGGTTTACCGGAAAAGTCTTCGATAAGGAAGCTGATCTCTCTATGAATCAGGGTGAAGTCAGGACGGTGGGTCGCTATGATATTGAATATTCAGACTTTTGGCTTGAGACACCCGAAACCAACCCGACCACACGTTCCAATCATGCTGCTAAAATAGTGACCCTAAAAATTTCGAGAGACGGTGCTTATTACACCACCCTCAATGCAGAAAAACGGTTTTATACAGATCAGAATAACCAACCCAGTTCAGAAGTATCCCTGAAGGCGACCCTCTTTGAAGACCTGTACATTGTGCTGGGAAGTCTGGACTTGAATTCAGGCAATGCAATTCTAAAAGTTCGCGTGAACCACCTGGTTTCATGGGTATGGTTGGGAACCTTCGTGCTGATCCTTGGCTCACTGGTCAGTTTGAATATTGGTGGATTAATAAAAGGAAAAACCTTATGAGATGGTTAACCGGTTTATTGTTCGTCGCCCTGATCTTTGGTCAGTTTAAAAGTGAAAAAGAACTGAAAATCGAATCTTTGCTCATGGCTCCCTGTTGCGGCGGTGGGACAATGGCCGAACACGAAGAAAATCGCTATACCTACGATATAAAACAAATCATGTTTGCTCTGACAGATTCTGTTTTTGATAAAGCAAAAGTCGAAAAATTGTTTGAGGAAGCCTACTCAGGGAGGGGCATGTACCAGCTTCACTTTGCTCCCGCTACAAAAAGTCTGAAAGAAATAAAAAAATATGTGGGTGAGAATCTTCATGCCGGGATGACGCTGGATGAAATTGTTGATATTTTTACCTGGATCCACGGTGAAGTGATTCGGTCCACGCCAAGGCATAATGGACTTGGGACGCTGGCTTGGTACATGCCATTGATCATATTGCTGATTGGGGGATTGGTTCTGACAATGATCGTGCGCAATTTTGTAAAAAGACAAAAGGCTCAACCGGCTACCGTTCCGCCCTCTGACTTTGACCCGGAATTCACCGCAAAAATTGAACGTGAAATCAAGGAATTAGATTTATGATCACCGTTATAATCGTTTTTATTCTGCTCATTGCAGCAGTTTATTATATTCTGATGCCATTCATGAGTGACAAAGCCCTCCTGCGATCAACGGGCAGCAGCCATGAAGACGAGTACTCAGCAGGCGAATTGAAAAAGATCAATCTACTGCGCCAGATCAAAGAAGTCGAATTTGAACATGAAATAGGCATTATCGATCCCGATGACTTTCACCGGGTTAAGGGAGAGTTGATGAACGAAACACGTGAAGTAATGGAAACGCTCGAAACCGAAAAACCTTCGTCGGCTCCAACCAAAACGACTTCTCACCATTGTCCAAAATGTTCAGCAAAGATTTCGAAAGGCAGTAAATTCTGCAGTCACTGCGGTACAGCGCTCAAGTAATGAGCCTTACCCATCTTGTAAGTTTCTTACAATCTAATTGATCGCTGGGAAATCAGACAGACATCAATACCCAATGCTGACCGTTAAAAATATTTCAAAATCTTTTCACCATAAAAAAATCCTCAAAAATATTTCCTTTGAGGTTGAGCAGGGGGATCATATTGCTCTGCTGGGTCCCAACGGCGCAGGGAAAACCACTCTGTTAAAAATCCTCGCTGGTATTGTTCGGCCCCTGACCGGTACTGCTACATTGCTAGGTGAAAAGATGTTTACCGAAGATTCCGCCCATCGCAGGCATTTGATCTTCTGGGGACATTCCGCATTATTTTATCCTGCGCTTACCGGATACGAAAATATCGCTCTTTTTCTGGCGATGAGGGGAGATGAAATCTCTCAAGTGTCAATCCGTGAAAATTTGCAGCGTTACCATCTCGAGCATAATGAAAGGGACCCCGTCAGAACCTACAGTGCCGGCATGCTGCAAAGGCTGACCATGATCAAACTGGCACTTGCTTCGTGGGAACTGGGCCTCATCGACGAACCCACAACGGGACTGGATATCGAGGGTCTGGAGTATCTCAATCAGCTGTCGGAACAATGGAAAAAAGATCATAAAACACTGATCTTCTCAACCCATGATGCCAGTTGGGTTCGGAAACGGGCTGATCGCATTCTCTTCATCGACCACGGTAAGGTTGCTTTCAATACATCAGATGTTGCTTCTTCAGATATAGAAGCGATTATGCAGGGGAATTTCTGATGCAGCTGCTGACCCTGATCAACAAAGAAATACGCCAGGAAATCCGCTCTAAGGAGTCCATCATTTCGATGACCGTCTTTGGTGTAACGGTGATCTTATTGTTCGCCTTTGCCTTCAATGCGGCGCCTGTTGAGTTCCAGAAATTCCTGCCGGGGCTCATTTGGATGACCTATTTGTTTGTCTCAATTTTAGGTTTGCTACGAAGCTTTGCCTCTGAAAAAGAGATGGATGCCTTTGCCGCACTACTTTCATCTCCCATTGAAAGAGGGAACATTTTTCTGGCAAAATTGATCTCCTTCTGGGTCTTCATCATTGGAACACAAATCCTGACCATGCCTTTGTTCGCCGCATTTTTAAATATGAAATTAGGTGTAAATCTAGCACTACTGGCTGGCGTATTTCTCTTAACCGACTGGTCCATTGCCGCCATCGGCGTAATGGTTTCGGGCATGGGATTGCGGACGCGGATGGGGGAAGTATTGGTGCCGGTTCTGCTGTTTCCCCTTTTGTCCCCCGCCCTGATTGGAGCCACCAAGATAACCACGGGGATTTTTAATGGTGAGGGCTTTTCTGATTTCAAATTTTGGGTTATGATCATTTTGACATTTGCGGTTATATTTACACTCGTCGGTTATTTGACTTTTGGTTCAATTTCGGAGGAATAATGAATTCATATCTAAGTAATTGTAAAAACAAACTACTGTTGGCAGTAACACTGCTCATAGTGCTGATCAATCTCTACCTGATCATCTTCGTAGCGCCCATGGTGCCAGAACAGGAATGGGCCCAGCGTATCTTTTACTACCATGTGCCTCTGGCCTGGAATGCCTTTCTTGGATATTTTGGTGTCCTGATCTGCAGCATTCTGTACCTAATGAAAAGGGATCCCAAGTGGGATCTGTGGGCGCTATCCATGGCGGAATGCGGGACCATCTTCGCTTTCCTGATCCTGGTCACCGGACCCATCTGGGCCAAACCCATCTGGGGCAGCCCCTGGACCTGGGAACCTCGTCTAACCACCACACTGATCCTGTTTTTACTCTATGTGGGATATTTCATGATCCGTGAATTTGGTGGACCCTACGAGCGATCCTCCCGCTATGCTGCTGTGCTTGGCATACTGGCTTTCGTAGATGTCCCCATTATTTATTTCGCAGTCAATTTCTGGGCACCCGGCGTACAGTCTCACCCGCAGAGAGGGATTGGCGGTCATGATCCCAGCATCAAATATATATTCTTCTTCTCCCTTTTCAGTTTCACGCTCATTCTGATCAACATGATACGTTACCGTCTGCACGCAGGGCGGCTGGAACAACAAAGATTGGAGGCTTCAGATGTATAGTGGATTTTTTATTGCAGCGGTCGCAGCCGTTTGGATAGTCATCATCTCTTACGTCATTTTCATCCGCAAAAAAGAAAAAGACAACCTGGAATAATCTCAGTGCTGCCTTTTTTTATAAATTCAAGACGGTTCATATGGAGTATTCTACTCATTGGCACCATGCTTCAGGCACAGATTACACCCTATGAATCTCCCTCATGGCCTTTGACCGAACCCTTACCCGGCCGCATCCATAAATTAACCGAACCCCAAACGGATATTTCTCTCAAGTCTGAAGGGCAGGAGTCCATCCAGCAGGATCTACGGTTGGCTCAAATTTGGTTGCGGATTGATGAGCCCCGCGGTTATCGTTTGACTCTCGAGGGACACGACTTGTCCGGTTCGGACCGCATCTTTATTCGATTCCCTGTCAATTCAGGATTCATGGGTCCCATTACCGAAAAAAATTTCGGCAGCGAAGCCACTTTTACGACGGATGTCATCTTCGAGTCTCTCATCAGCATTGAGTGGGTGCAATCCGCCGCAGACCCTGCCACCGGTGATGTCCAGATCCGCAGTGTCACCGGCTATATTAAGGAGACTCTTCAAAAATCTACCACGGAGCATCTGCTCCCAATTCAACGGACGCGGGAAAATCCCACTATTCTGGTAACGGGCTACTGGCCACCGACCAATGAAATGATCCGCCAGTTCAGTCAGAATCCCGAACTCAATCCTGATGGCTGGGCCGGTGATGACTGGGAGGGACGAGGCTATGATATTGTGAGTTATTTTCCCACTTTTGATATCCCGGATTGTGGTGACTGTGGCAAAGGAAATGGCGATCTCGAGGTGGATTACCAGGATACATCAGTGGATTTCTGGAATATCAGTGACGATGTTCAGCCCATTGCCATCATTACCTTCAGTCGAGGCTGGATCGACCACAGCTGGGAATTGGAGTGGAATCTCGTCAATCGGACCAATTGGATTTCTGACTATTTACCGCCAAACCAACCGACGCCCAATCCCCCGGATCAGGAACATCCCGCCTATCTCGTGCGGAATTCCGATCTGCCTCTCGACTCCATCGTCACGGCCATTACGGCAGCCAATCTCGGCCTGGATTCCTATGTGGATTGGAATGGTAACGCAGGAATGTTCCTCTCGGAATTTATGGGATATCATGGCACCTGGTATCGGGGCGAGCATCCCTATGGTGATTTCCCCTGCCTGGCAGCGGGGCATATCCATGTCGGTGGTCAGATCGATTGGGATACTGCAAGGACCGCCGCCGAGATCACTATTCGACAACTAACCAATTACCTGGATCAATTTATTTATACACCCGGTGATGCCAATGATGATGGGGTGATAAACGTTCAGGATCTGGTGATCATTGTGAACTATATCCTCGGCCTGGCTGACCCGGACACGGTGCAGTTTTATGCGGTGGATATCAACAACGACAGCATCATCAATGTGCTGGATATCATTATCATTCTGAATATGATTATCGGCGACTAAAGACGGGCAGGATCATCCGCATCAGTCAGCCGAACAGCTGACCATATCTCAAATTTCCCCAAGGTTGCAAATTCAGACAAAGCGGGGAAATTATTTCAGCACAAAACCATCCACCTTTTCAAGCGTATCGGGATTGATCACATCCACCCGAACATGCGTACCGTTCACATGGATTAAAACCACAGCATTCTGGGTGGAAAAGTATTCCAGAGATGCTGACCATGGCGGATATTCCCGGGCATAGTAGGGCGCTCCGGCAGCTCCGTTATTGATCAGCCAGATGGGTCTGATGTGCTTTAGTTTAGAATGGGGATAATCAGCAGGATAAATTGGCGTGTCTTCGGTGAGTCGAAGCCGGTTATAATTGTGTTCATCACCGGTGAGAATGGCGTCGACTTTGCTGCTGTGATTCATGAGCAGGTCCAAGTACTGATCCCGTCGTTCGATAATTCCTTTGTCCACCGGGTGACCCGCTATCGTCGGTCGGGCAGCATTATTTCCACCGTACCACATGTCATCTTTGGTATGACCGCCATTGGGAAGGATCGGCGTATGCTGGGTCACGAAGATATGCTCAATGTTGGCATCTGCCTCGAGCATTTCTAGGGTTCGCCGGCACCACTCGAGCTGATTATCCATCAGATAACCATGCAGATTACCGCCGCCCTCGGGATACTGCCGGATTGACGGTGCGTACCAGTAGTCGGAATTTAAAGCGATGACAGCAGTGTTGCCATAGGTGTAATAATAAACCGTTTCGCTGTAGGGTGGGAAATCCATTTTTCGGGGATCCGGATCGTATTGGGAGCCGTCTTCGCTGTCAGGGCCGTTTAAGGGATTAACAAAATTATCCGAAAATATCCTTTCTGCGGATGTCTCTTCAAAAGGGAATTTATCGAAAAAGGCACCCCATCCGCCATTGTCAAAAACAGTTCCCAGAACTTCATGGTTGCCGATGGCCGGGATCACCGGAATATAATGTGCGAAGGGTTCGACGGTTCTTTTCCAGTTGGCATATTGGAGCTGAAGTTCACCGCGGTTTGTTTTATAGCCATCGATCAGGTCCCCTGTAAACTGCACGAATCTGGCCCCATTATCGAGGGCGACTGCTCCGATGCGTCTTAAGATATATTTGTTCACACCGTAAACATCCCGTTCTCCGCCACCGGAACCGGAACGGCTGTCACTGGCATAGGCGAAGGTAAAAGCGGCTTTCGACCCCTTTGACGGTGCCGTGTGCAGGGAATAATTTTCACTGACACCCCCTATGGTGACCTCGTAGGCGTAATCCCGGTCGGCATCAAGGCCGTTGAGGGCAATTTCATGGTGAAGGGACATATCCCTATCGCTGAAAATTTTACCATCAATATTGATCTCACCCAAAGCTGGGAAATTCGTTTCAAACGAGATGACAGCGCTCTCCGGAGTCAATAAATTTACGAAGGGTCCCTCAGTGACACAGGTGGCGACCTCGAAGGGTCCGACCCCTTTCAGTCTGATTTTCCCATCGTATAAGAATTGACCCTGATTGGTGACAATACGATAGCCCAATGAAACGATGCCGCTGCTTTCCCAATCAGTGAAATCATATTTTCCATGTAAACGCTTTTTAATATCGATTTCCGCTATACCATTTTCCAGTTTTGCAGGGGTGTGATAGTAAATTGGATTTGAATATTTTGCTTCAGCAGAATTGATAAGTCCGTAATAAAGCAACCCTTCCAGTGTCGAATCGGCAAAATCATATTTGACACCCTTACCCGTACCGGTTATCCCTGAACGCATCTGCTGCAAGGTGTATTTTGGTGGCGTAGAAAGCAATGGCAGGCAGTTTCCCTGACCATCTTGAAAGACCATATCGCCGGCCTCATTATAAGTGATGTTCCCATAAACTGCAGGAATTTCAACTTGAGCGGTTAATGCTGTCGCACACAAAATGACCAGTGCAATTTTATTGATACAATATTTATTTGCCACGATCCTCATCTCTGAATAGACTCCTTTCCGATTAATTTAACGGGGTAAAATTACAATGAAAATAAGGCTACGTTGTCTACCAATTACTGAACAGGGTTTTGCCGTACAGTTGTATTCTCAGACTACCGTAAATTTAGGGTAACAAAATTGTAAAATTAAGAGGAAAAATGAAATACAGAAGACTCGGGAAACACGGACTGGAAGTCAGTGAACTCTCACTGGGTTCATGGGTAACTTTCGGCAGCCAAATTGAGGATAACACGGCTAAATCGCTGATGGTCAAGGCCTATGATGCGGGCGTCAATTTCTTTGATAATGCCGAAGCCTATGCCATGGGAAATTCGGAGACGGTAATGGGGAAAAATCTGAAAACACTGGGCTGGCCGCGGGATACTTTTGTCGTCTCAAGTAAAGTATTCTGGGGTGGAGATGGCCCCAATCAAAAAGGCCTTAACCGCAAGCATGTCATCGAGGCCTGCCACAATTCTCTGAGGCGGTTGCAGGTGGACTACCTCGATCTCTTTTTCTGTCACCGGCCGGATGCGCAGACACCCATCGCAGAGACCGTCTGGGCCATGAACACTCTCATTCAGCAGGGCAAGGTACTCTATTGGGGTACTTCCGAATGGAGCGCGCAGCAGATTATGGAGGCCCATGCTTTCGCCCGGCAAAACTGTTTGATCCCGCCTGCCATGGAGCAACCTGAATATCACATGTTTCACCGGGAGCGTTTCGAGGGGGAATATGCCAATCTGTATTCTTCTATCGGACTGGGAACAACGACCTGGTCACCCTTGAATTCGGGAATTCTCACCGGCAAATATTTAAAGGGGATACCAAAAAATTCGCGGCTGTCCCTTGAGAGTTTGAACTGGCTTACCGACAGAATCCTGGCGGAAAAGGCCGAGGAGAAACGTCAAAAACTTCCCAAACTCATGGCTCTTGCCAAAGATCTGGGCATCTCAATGGCTGTCCTGGCCATCGCCTGGTTACTGAAAAATCCCAACGTGAGTACGGTGATCCTCGGGGCCTCAAAACTACCCCAATTGGAGGAAAATCTTAAGGCTGCTGAAGCTGCAGAGCTGCTCACCGATGAGGTCATGCAGAAAATTGAAGATATCCTGCAGAACAGACCCCAGATCATTGAGTGGTGAGGAGTAACTCGGGAAAGTGAAGTGTTAATTTCCGGGTAGGAAGAGCAACTTAAATCTGAATTCAGTTTAAACGGGTCTTTTCTTATCACTGTTAGATTTATTGTTCAATAATTGCTTTAGTTGTTGTCCGACTCTTCTAACCGACTGATTGATTCCAATTATCGTTTCAGTGCGGATGCCCTGGAAAGGCCGCGGTCCTGAGATTCTAAACGAGCGGCGAGGATGGTACAGCACACGGACTTCCCCTATCCGGTAAAGAAAACGGACAATGACTACAAGTCTGGCGATAAAAGATAGCCTCAGCGTCAGGAAAAGCCCCCGGGGAAGAGAGGTCCAAAATTCTGATCAATTCCCGTGAGCCAGCCTCCGATCAGTCCGCCTGCTAAAATAGCAACACCTTTCATGGCGTCGTGATAGGAGATCAGCGGCAAGCGCAGCTTCGGTTCCACAGTGTCGTAAATAAAATTGGAAGCGCTGAGGTTGAACCCTGCCTGGCAAATCCCGCCCACAACCTGGATCAGCAGCGAACCTGGAAAAGCGCACCATTGAGACAGACGATCCCATAAATACCACATGAGGGGGAAGAGAGTGATCACATCGCTGAACCAGCACAGAACTTCGTTATTGCCATATTTATCGGCGGTTCGTCCCCCTGTTGTGTCTGGATGAGTTGCAATATAACCCGGTAAGCGCTTATAAAAACGGTATCCTTTTTTATTTATGTCTTAAATTTGCCGGCGATTGATTCGCTATATCTTATGATCTCTGTGAAACAAATATTCACTTTCGTCACTTCCGACATCTGGAATATCCGGCTGGCAGATCTTGCCAGGCTGCCCTCGTTTTTCCTGAAACAGGCGCGCATTATGCTGCTCGCCTTTTACGGCATGGGAAAAGACAAATGTCCCATCAAAGCCTCGGCCCTGACTTACTACTCACTGCTTTCTATCGTACCTATTCTCGCCATCGGTTTTGGTATTGCCAAAGGATTTGGATTTGAGACGCTACTGCGAGAACAGCTTCTGGAGAAATTTTCGGCTCATGAGGCACTGCTCACGAAGATCATGGATTCAGCTCAGATCCTCCTCGAAAATACGCACGGAGGAACCATGGCGGTCATTGGTGTCATTCTGCTCTTGTGGATTGTCCTGCAGATGCTCACCAATATCGAGAAAACTTTTAACGATATTTGGCATGTGCGTAAACAACGCAGTCTGGGTCGGAAATTCAGCGATTATCTCTCTATCATGCTGATCGGTCCGGTCTTCGTAACTTTCTCCATTAGTCTTACCGTGATGATCTCCACACGCTTATCCAGCGCCGACTCAAACGGTGTGGTGGGTCTAATACTGACACCGTTTCTATCATTTATCTTTAAACTGCTGCCCTATCTTGTGATATGGATTTTCTTTACGTTCCTGTTCATCGTAATACCGAATACAAGGGTGCGCTTCCACTCCGGTCTGATCGCCGGGATCATATCAGGCACCATTTACCAGCTGGTACAGTGGGGATACATTGAATTTCAAATTGGCGTGGCAAAATACAATGCTATTTACGGGAGTTTTGCAGCGATTCCCCTCTTTCTTGTGTGGCTGCAAATCAGTTGGCTGATCGTTTTATTTGGTGTCGAGATTGCCTATGCTCATCAAAATGTGGCAGCCTATGAGTTCGCCACGGATTGCTCCCATGTGAGTCCCCGCTACAAAAAACTGCTGACCCTGCGCATCATGCATTTGCTGGTCGCCGATATGATGAATGGTGACCCGCCCCTCACGGCCAATGCAATCTCCAATCGACTCGAAATCCCAATTCGTCTCATCAATCGAATTCTGCCAAAACTTTCAGAGGCAGGACTCTGTTCAGAAACCATACCGCACAACGGCAAAGTGACAACCTGGCTGCCAACGGGAGATATGAACCGGTTCAGTTTACGCTCTATTATTGAGAAATTAGAGATGGTGGGAGTCAACGATATTCATGTTCTGAAAGATGATAAATTGAAAAAGCTATCCAAAGCCCTATCAGCTTTTGACGAACGACTCGAAAATGCCTCCGAAAATGTTCTTCTCAAAGATTTATGAGCTGCATCGGCCATGGTGAAAACGACGGAATGCACTCAGGACAGCTTGTGGGTTTGCTTCTGATGCTGTCTTTCAATTTGCTCTGGGCAGTTGATCTTGCTCAAGTCAGGGGTGTTGATTGCTCTCTGCTCGATCAGGTCGAGGCCAATGGCGGTGTGTACAGCGAAAATGGAATCCCCGGGGACGCTCTTGAAATCTTCCGAGACCATGGGATCAATCTCGTGCGTCTGAAACTCTGGCATAGCCCCGCCGACGGCTTTAACAATCTCTCACATGTACTGACCATGGCCCAGCGGGTCAAGGATTTGGGACTAAGTCTGTTTCTTGATTTTCACTATTCCGATACCTGGGCCGATCCGGGGCATCAAGCCAAGCCTGCGACCTGGGTAGACCTGGATTTTTCCACACTGAACGACAGCCTGTACCAATACACCCTTGCCGTTTTGCAAGCCCTGAAAGATCAGAACACCACACCGGACCTCGTTCAAATTGGTAACGAAATCCCCTGTGGTATGCTGTGGGATGACGGGGAGGTTTGCGGAGCTTTCAACACCGAAACACAATGGGATCAGCTTGAGGAACTGGTTACCACCGCCATCTCCGCCGTCAGGGATAGCCAGTCCCCCGGTGACTCAACCCAAATCTGCATCCATTATGACAATGGCGGAAATCTCTCCGGGGCTGAATATTTTTTTGATCATCTGATCCCGCGGATCACGGATTTTGAGATCATCGGGTTGTCTTATTATCCCTGGTGGCACGGCTCTTTGGAGGATGTCCAGTCCACCATGAGTGGTTTGAGTACGACTTATTCAAAGAAAATCCTCATCGCCGAGACGGCTTATCCCTGGACACTGGATTGGGCTGACAACACCAACAATATCGTGGGTCTTGAAAACCAACTGCTGGAGGGCTATCCCCCAAGCGTGGCAGGTCAGCACAATTTTTTGAACGAGTTAATCAACATCCTCTTCGACCTGCCAGGCCAGGCTGGCATGGGACTGGTTTACTGGGCTCCGGATTGGATCACGACAAACACGTTCGGATCCCCCTGGGAGAATCTGGCCCTCTTTGATTTTGACGGCGAACTGCTGTCTTCCATCGATACATTTGATTGTGGTCTCTCTCCGGATATCAACAGCGACAGTGAGGTAAATGTCAGCGATGTAATTCTCATCGTGGATTGCATTCTGAATACTTTAGGCGATTGCCCTTGTTCCGATCTGAACCAGGATGGTATCGTAACCGTCCTTGACATTGTCCTCTTAGTGGATCTGATCCTGGGATCGGTCTGATTGTATGGATAAAAAATCCTTGCATTCAAAAGTTGGTTTCGCAGCAAATATATTTTCGCAGATTCCCGAAAACATGATCGAAGAATTTGCAGAGACGCTATTTGCAGAACCAGCCCTTAAAATCGAGCGGATCATATCGAGGGGGCATTCGTCTCCTCCCGGGTTCTGGTACGACCAGGATTTCCGGGAGTGGGTGATCCTGCTCAAAGGCAGTGCCGGCATCAGACTTGAGGATAATGATAGGATCCTGCAGCTGTTCCCGGGGGATTACCTCGACATTCCGCCTCACTGCAAACATCGGGTTGAGTGGACGGATACAGAAACCGATACTATGTGGCTGGCGATTCATCATTTCTCCGGAAAGGAGAGCTGATCCGGAAGCCAATGGAGACGTTTGATCAACAGAAATTTAGCGATATCCTGCAGACATCGAGCATAGGTCGGGAGTTCTTTTATCTCTCAGAGACCGGCTCAACCAACGATCAGCTTAGAACACTGTGTGCCCACAGAGAAATACCGGAGGGAACCCTCCTGCTTACCGATCATCAGAAGGCCGGCCGAGGGCGTAGTGGGCGCAGATGGTATTCTGGGCCTGGAGTTAATTTAACATTTTCACTGCTGTTAAAACCCCGAATTTCCTTTAATGAATTTGGCCTGATCTCTCTGATGAGTGGTGTTGCCGTCGTTCGGGGAATCACATCCTGTACCTCTCAAGGGGCTGGGCTCAAATGGCCCAATGATATAATAATGTCGGGTCGAAAAATCGGTGGTATCCTGACAAAACGATTTACAACAGACGGTCAGGAAATGGTGATCGTCGGCATCGGTCTGAATGTGAATGAAACACTTGCAGAGCTGCCAAAGTCCCTGCAGGCAAATAGTCTGTCACTGGTTACCGCTCTGGGCAGCCAACTACCACGGGAAGCCTTACTGGCGGACATCCTGCTGAATTTTGAGCAGTTGTATCATGAGTTGAGCCCTGATGTTGTTGAAGTTTGGGAATCCTATTGCGTGCATGTGGGGAAAGCCGTGAAATTTCACTACGGTTCCCAGGAGTCGAATGGCCGCTTTGAGGGGTTGGCCCCCAACGGATATGCTCGTATCCGAATCGGTGACCGAACCCGAATAGTTTCATCTGGAGAAATTGAACTAAATGATCTTAACCATTGATATTGGAAACACGAATGTGGTCTGCAGCCTATTCGAAGGAGAACAAAAGCTTGACTCTCTGCGAATCGGTTCAGATTTAAATTTTTTCTCCGAGTTTTCAGCCCTGAAAAAGTATGACCCGGAGGGAGCTGTGATCAGTTCAGTCGTCCCATCGCTCACTGCGATCTATGTAGAGGCCTGCAAAAACCTGTTTCATTGCGATCCTCTGATTGTCGATTACCTGACTTCAGCTTTGAGAACGAATGTGGTAAATCCGGAAGAGATTGGCGCAGACAGGATCTGCAATGTGATTGCAGCCATCAATCTGCACGGGACTCCTGGTGTCGTCGTTGATTTCGGGACCGCTACGACCTATGATGTCATCGATCCGGATGGTGTATTCATCGGCGGAGCCATTGCGCCGGGCATCGATGTGTCTGCAAGATATCTGTTTGAAAGTGCCGCCCTATTGAGAGAGACGGCTTTTACCATCCCCGATTCACCCATTGGCAAAGATACGGCCACCAACCTGCAAGCAGGCATCATGTTTGGCGCTATCGACGAAGTGGAGGGTATGCTCA
>CAZIYQ010000043.1:0-15770 GCA_964543505.1 uncultured bacterium
ATTTCCAAGAGTGCCATATATCCAGGCGTCAATTTTGTACCTTGAACGCTAATACCGGGCTCCCCCGTTCCCGGAGAAACAACTTTAACCAATTGCTGATCTTTCTCAACGGATTCAAAAGTTTTAATATTTTTGAAATTTGCAATTCCGTCAGTACTTATGGAAGGTTTCTGACTGGAGTTTCTATCAATATGCCATTCCAGTTTGGGTGGTTTTGTAATTATTGGTGGGATTCCCCGAGCGATTTCAAAATCCTCTACTGCTAATTTATTCTCAATAATATCTTCGAGTTTTTCGTTATCAAGACCATAGCAGATACCCTGGTTATTCAATAGATTCCGTACATTATCAACTGATGGGTAATCATGACCATCTGGTAACAGCGTGAGTTGCGCTGACAGATAATCTTCTGAAATTTTGATTTCGATACTCATAATGTCATCAAATGAATGGGACGATCTCAAGATTCATCCTACGGCTGTTTCACCTCTTCTTCCAGTTCAAAATAAATTTTCGACATCTCACCACAGGTACATTCATGTAAAATCCCGACAATCTCCCCATCTTCCACAATAGCGGTTACTATGCTGCGGAGATTTTTTTTCAGCTTGTGTGAATTTGAAGCGATTTTAACGGGTTCATTCAGCCGAACGGATTGATTTTTTATGACATTATTTTTTTTAGGACTGTGATTCCCGGTTTTTCTGACAGTTTCAGAATTTAATGATTTAAAATATTTTATACTTGTCATCGAACTACCTGTTTTAGCTGTTTGTTATTGCTATCAATCAAATAGAGAATCAATATCATCTTGCGTTATTGAACTGATCCTCATTTTGTCTTTGGTTTTACTATCGAACTCTTTGGATAACTTATCAAGTTTTTTAGCTTCAACTTTAGGGTCCATCACTTGCATGAAATTCGTTTTAAAATCTGAATTATTCCTTATATCTTCCAACGAATTAAATAATGCGGAAAACTTTTCATAGATCGTTTTCAATATCCTGTTGGCATGTTCAAGCTTTTGGGAGGTAATATCCTGGAACTGCAGCGCATAGATAATTCCGTTGATTTCTTCATTGATTTCACCAATGGTAACTTTATGTTCATCGGAATCGACAACTGCAATATTTTTTAATTTTTCAGTGATATTATCGAGTTTATCCATTATCTCATTTGTCGCCAACTCAGTCGAATTGGAAACGTCGGTTATCCGATCTGTAGCAGTTGGTAATTTATGATTCGTGTCATTAATGGAGTTACTCACCTCCATCATCAGTGGCATCACAGCCTGGAGAAATTTAAATAAATTACCTAAAAAGGGAATAACATCTTCCCCATATCTGAAAAATTCTCTCATTTCTTCAACTTTTTCGAGAAGTTCTTCAATATTGAATTGTTTGGTTTTCATAACTTAGTCATCCTGCGTAAAGATCAAAAAACTTTGATAATTTCTTTTTTAATATTTCCGGTGTGAAGGGTTTCACCACGTATCCGTCAACTCCCAATTCGATCGCATTGAGTACATCATCTTTCATCCCTCTGGTAGTGATCATTACAATTGGAGTCGATTTATACTTCTCCGTTTTCCTCAAATACCGTACAAGTTCTTCGCCATTCATTTCAGGCATATTCCAATCTGTAAGAATCAGATCTACGGTAAGCCCCTTAATTTTTTTTAAGGCATCTTCGCCATGCTCTGCCTGAATAACATCTTTAAATCCAATCTTCGTCAATGAATTCATAATAATCCTGCGCATTGTTGGTGAATCCTCGACAAAGAGTACTTTTATATTCTCCATTATACCCCTATCTTAACTTGTGATTGTCTTTAGTGAAGCAATAATTCCCTCTACAGATAATACAGCATCGGGTAATTTCTGTTGAGCAGCAACTTTTGGCATCCCATATACCACACTGCTCTCCTTATCCTGGGCAATTATTTTTCCACCTCTTTCTTTTAACAGTTTGAGTCCGTCGACACCATCCTTTCCCATCCCTGTGAGTATAATTCCCAGGGTTCCAGATCCGTAAACATTGGAAGTGGATTCCATCAAAATATTGACAGATGGATGATAGGCTGCATTTTCAGGGTTAGGTGTAACAACACCGATTATATGGCCTCCATTTCTTTTGATAATGAGATGATTTCCACCTCTTGCGATGTACGCATTTCCCCTCGTGATTACGTTTCCTTCAACTGCTTCTTTTACGTTGATGGCCGATTTTAAATTGATTCTGGATGCAAAACTCCCTGTAAATTGCTCCGGCATATGCTGAGCAACCAGGACAGGCGGGTAATCACCCGGAAGTGATTCAAGTATTTTATGGACGATTGGCGGCCCACCTGTTGATACACCGATAGCAATGCATTTGATGGGTGTGTCTGAAAGATTTAGGAACTCGAGTGGTTTTTCATCAGGTAACTTCCCATCGAATTTCGAGATAGTTTTTGTAAATCGTTTTGCAGCCGATCGATGTTTATTATTTTTGACGACGGCCTTGATTTTACAGATTAATTCGTCCTGAATTTTAATGATGTCGATAGCGACATAAGATTTCGTTTTGGGGATGTAATCTACTGCACCTCTTTCTAGTGCTTCAAGGGTCGTTTGAGCCCCTGATTTCGAGAGAGAACTGACGACCAGAACCGGAGTGGGTTGTTGGGCCATTATCATCTCCAGACATTCAAATCCATTGGTACGAGGCATCTCGATATCAAGGGTAACAGCATCCGGTTGGTATTTTTTAACGAAATCAAAACCTTCCTGACCGTCTCTTGCTGTGGCTAACACTTTAATAGCAGGATCACTCTCTAACATAATAGAGAGAGCTTTTCTCATGAAAGCTGAATCATCGATGACAACTACTGAAATCACTAAGCAACTTCCTTGAATGAAGCTCCGTCAACCAGTTCATTAGTATCAACGATCAAACTAATGAGCCCATCCCCTCTGATGGTCGCTCCTGCTATACCGGGGACTTTACCCAGCACTTCTCCCATTGGTTTTACAACAGTCTCTTCCTGTCCTATTAATTCTGATACGACCAAACCCAGCCTTGTTTCTTCAGTTGCAAGGACAATAATGAATTGGTCTCTGCCAGTATTTTCAGGTCTCGGAATGTCATAGAGGTCGTCCATCCTTTTAATAGGCAATACAAAATTCCTGTATTTCATAATTTCACAGCCGTGCACTTTTTCAATCAGTGACTCATCCAGTTTCAGGGTTTCAAGAACATTTTGCAGAGGTACAATGTATGTCTCATCCCAAACTCTTACCACCATTCCGGATTGAATCGTCAGTGTCAGAGGAATTTTGATAATAAAGGATGTCCCTTGACCAACCTCACTTTTTATTTCAACACTTCCGTTGAGTTTCGATATATTGGAGTGAACTACATCCATCCCGACCCCTCTACCTGAAACATCTGTTACGACTTTCGCAGTACTGAATCCCGGTTTGAAAATGAGATTAATAATTTCTTTCTCTGACAAATTCCTGGAGGACTCTTCTGTGAGCATGCCTTTTTCAAGCGCTTTCTGCAAGACCGTGTCGGGATTTATTCCAGTACCATCATCCTGCAGTTCGATGACGATATAATTACCCTGTTGATATGCTGACAGATGGATTACACCTTTTTTTGTTTTCCCGATTCGGACTCTGGTATCCGTATCTTCAAGGCCGTGATCCACTGCATTGCGCATGAGATGAACCAGTGGGTCACCGATAGATTCTATCACAGATCGGTCAAGTTCTGTGTCTTCCCCGTTGATGATCAGGTCAACCTCCTTATTTTTCCCTTTACCCAGATCTCTAACCATCCGTGGAAATTTTCTGAAAACCGTGGAAATTGGCAGCATACGCATTTGCATGACACTCTCCTGGATGAGCGTCGTCACATTTCCCAGTGAATTATTAAGACTTTCTAGGTCACTGATCTCTTTTTCACCCGAAAATTTTTGCTTGATGGATTGACTAACCTGAATCAGACGGTTTTTCTCAAGCACCAATTCTCCGGCCTGATTCATCAATTTTTCAAGTCTTTCTATATCGACTCTAATCGTGGACTCGACTTTCTTTCTCTTCACAGTTGTAGAAGTTGTCACTTGAGTCGCATCAGGAATACTCTCGTTTTGACTTGTGGATTGAGCACTCTTTATTTTACCATTGCCATTACTATTCCCATTACCGTTGCCGTTGCCGTTGACAAATCCGCTGCCGTTACCATTGCCAGCAGCTTTAGAGTTTAACTTCAGTAATCTTTCTACGAGAGCCGAAGTATCATGCTCAGCAACCCTGTCTCCATCAACTTCTTCTACGATGTTGCGCATAAAATCCACTGATGCTAATAAGACATCCACAATATCTGCGGAAGGGCCTATTTTTTTCTCCCGTAGAAATCCCAGTAGATCCTCGGATTTATGTGCAACATTTGACATGGATTCCAGGCCCATCATACTGCTGTTACCTTTCAGGGTATGGAAAGCCCGAAACAGAGAATTCACATATTCAGCATCATCAGACTCAAGTTCGAGGACCAGCAAATCATTGTCCAGGTTGTCAAGAATTTCGATTGATTCTGTAATAAACTCCTGTTTTAATTCCTGTGGTATTCCAATTTGAATTATATTCAATTCAGATTTCCCAGAACTCTCTTGTTTTGGTGTATCCAATACCTGTTTATGAGAGATCAGCTCAATCGCACCCAATAATTCGGAGATGTCATATTCTTTTTCGACTCGTTCTTCGACATCCCCCACGAATCCCTTAAACCAGTCAACCGTTTCCAAGAGTACATCCATTATTTCAGTCCGAGGCTTGATAGCCTTATTGCGGATCATATTGAGGATATTTTCCGCAGCATGTGCCAATTGGTTACTACTGGTAAAATTTAAAAAACCACTTGTGCCCTTAATCGTATGAAATCCACGAAATATGCGGTTTATCATTTTATCATCTGCAGTCCCATTTTCGAGGGATAGTAAATCCTCATCCAATTGCTCGATGAGTTCAACGGTTTCAATCACGAAATCATTGAGTATTTCTTCCATTCCATCCATTTGGTCAAATAATCCCATATTGGTCTCCGTTAATCAGTCACCAAGAAATTTTGCTACCGTGTATTGAAGCCTTTTGGCATCAAATGGTTTGTTCATATACGCATTTGCGCCTGCTTGCTTTCCACGCTCGATAGCAGCGTCGCCTCCTTCGGAAGAAAGAATAACCACGGGCAGGTTTTCATAATCTTCCGAACCTCGCAGCGTTTCGATGAGCTCGTAGCCGTCCATGTTAGGCATGTTCAGATCTACGATTGCCATGTCAACTTTGGTTTGAGACATTTTTTCAAGGGCATCCATTCCGTCAACTGCCGTTATCACATCGAATTCTTTCAATTGAAGACTGTATTTCACAAATTTTCTCACAGTTGATGAATCATCTGCTACCAGAATGACTTTTTTCATCTGTTCTCCTTTTATTGCTCTGCTCATTCTTTCCAGTACACAAAAACACCCGGGAAATGAACAACCTTAAATGCTGAACTGATACCATGTAAAGATTCTGCCTCACCTAGAAATAAATAACCTCCATGATTCAATACATCATAAAAGGACCTCACAACTTTTTTCTTGGTGGCCAGGTTAAAGTAGATTAATACATTTCTGCAAAAGAGGAAATCGACACCTCTCATTTCACGGATAGCCGAAACATCATTCAAATTTAGAAAATCAAACCGCACTGCACTTTTAATCTCATCTCTCAAATGATATTTCGTATCATTTTTAACAAAATATTTGGTTTTATAGTACTCGTTCATATTTGATCGAAATGAGTTATTCCCATATACCCCGTTTTTGGCAATTTCAAGAATCCGCGCACTGATATCAGTCCCGACCAGATCGAAATTAAACTCTTTCATCTCACGGAGTAATTTTTCCTTAAGGATCATTGATATTGTGTACAATTCTTCTCCGGATGAACTTGCAGAACTCCATATCTTAATCTGTTTCCTGCCCTCCTCCCGTCTTCGGTCTAAAACTTCCAGAACTAATTTCTGCCCAAAAACCTCTAATTGTTTTTCATAGCGGAAGAAATAGGTTTCATTGATCGTGATCTGATTATAGATATTGCGGAGTTCCTCATCTTGATTTGGCAGTCTTTTTAAATAATTCAGGTATTCCTCAAAACTGTCGATATCGAGTTCTTTCAGTCTTCTTCCTAATCTGTTTTCCAATAGGTATAGTTTGTTTTCAGGGAAAAAAATACCACTCTTTGCGTAGATAAAATCACGTAGTAAGAGGAACAAATCCAGTGATAATTCAACCTTCTCTTTTTGGTTGGCTAAAAATTCTCTCATATGCTCTACGCCTCAATCATCTGAGCCAGTTCCCTGACTTTTTCAAGGTCTTCTTCAATATTCATCACAAAATATTCAAAATCCAGTGACTCCAGCTCACTATATGACTTGCTGATAATTTCCCAGCCTTCTTCCTCCGGGGGAATCGTCTTGAAGAATTCCGTTCCAAACTGGAATAGGCGGAGATTTGTAATTATATCGGCCAGTTGGATCAACGATGTAGAAACTTTGAACTGCTCATCCTCAACTTGTGAAGGATGGTGGTGGAATCCCACGGCATTGATGATGGCTTCGGGAAGCTGCCATTTCTGGGCAAGCCACATCCCAACCTGGGCGTGGTTGACACCGAGTGTTTCTTCTTCGGCGAGAATAACATCACATTGTTCAACATGAGCAAACTCTAAAGCTTCAAAATAATTTTCAGGATCGATTTTATAGAGTGTTAGTTTTCCGATATCATGCAACAAACCCAGAGAATAAGGGCTGGATTGAATCGATATTTTCAATTTATTATTCAACAGCTCCGCAATGTGAGCGCAAGCAGAGGAATGTTCCCAAAACTGGCGCCAGCGGTCAGTGTGTTCTTTGTAATTTTTCCATTGTCGATGGTGATCTCCACCTCCATCACTAAAAGCTTTAATAACAGAGAACCCAATCACGAGATGACTCAATTCCTGCATGCCGATGATCACGATCGCATGGCGTAGCGACTCCACTTTTTCTTTGAGCCCATAATAAGCAGAATTAGCAATTTTTAAGACCTTCATTGCTAAGGGCGGGTCCTTTTCAATTAATGGAAACATTTGATTTACCGATAATCGATCCTGACGTACAATCTGCAATACCTCCGTCGCTATTGCCGGCAAAGTAGGCAAATTTGTAAGCGTCTGAACCTGCTCATGGTAGAATTCTGGTGGATGTTTTTTAATCATTTTGACTCATTTTAACTTAATTCATTACGTCGGAGGATGAAGCTTTACTAATTTCGTCATATGCTCGGCTCGATGCATTTCTGATATCCGGGTTTTTACTATTCTCTAATGTTTTTAATAATGGCAGGGCCTCGGGTTGGTTCAATAAGACAGCCATATTAATTGCGGCTAATACCTTCATTCCTTCGCCATTCTCAAGAATCTGCAATATTTTCCCTCTGGTCAAATCAGAACCAGATTCAGACAAATTTTCAACAGCTGTAAATCCGACCCATTCATCACTGTGATCCGCCAAACTGCAAACCTCTTGTTCAAGAGAGGGGTTATTCTTTGAACATCTAATTAATTTAATCAAAATATTGGAAGGTAAATCGTGAGCTCTTTCATAAAATAGCTTGAGGATATCTGATGAGGGTGAAAGTGCAAACTGACAACTCACCAACTCTGCCAGGTTTGTGTCATCTTCTGCCAAGCGCTGCAGGATCAAACCAATTAATTGCGGAAAATCATCCCCCAGTACCAGCTTAGATTGCCTTTTCCCAATCGACAGAATTGACAAAATAATCTCGGCTTTTAAAAGGCCTGGACTTTCCTCAAGCATATTGTACAGCGGTAATAAACTGGATTCAATACCGATTTTACCCAGGGCTTCTACAACCGCAAAAGCAAGCAATGGATCTTTCGTTTTCAAACTTTGCTCAAGCAATGGAATGGATTCTGCTTGACCAATATGTCCGATTGCCTCTGCAGCTTCTGCGATTGGTCCTTCCTGCGACTTTAGTATCTCATACAACGCTGGCAAAGCTTCTGCAGACCTGATTTTACCCAGAGCTTCTACTGCCGATGACCTTACATTATCGACCCTGTCCTTTAGCGACACCTTACAAAGTCCCGGAACAGCTTTATCACTGCCTGCCAATCCCAGAATATCAACCACAAATTTCCGGACATCCTCATTCTTATCAAATAGGGAAGTCTGTAATTCAGCTACAGCCGCTTCGCCATAAGTCACCAGAACTGTAGCCACGATATTTCTAACTTCAATGCGAGTACTCCCAAGTAGAGGAGTTAGTAATTTTGTACTTAATTCATGTGGCATCCCCTGTAAAACTTCTGAAGCTGCATCTCTGACGGCTCTATTCTCGTCTTGAATAGCCTTGACCAGGTATTCAATTGAATCAACGGGTTCAAAATCTTCAAGATCGTAAACTGCCCAACGCCTTTCATCGGAATCTTCATTCATTAGCTGAGCGATAATGTGCTTGAATTTTTCTAATTCCTGTTTAGCGGAAATTCTATTCATAAGTTCAATTCCCCGGTCTATTTGATATTTTTTTGAAATAATGCGTCCCGGGATTAATTCTCTGTAAACCCAAATTTTTCATAAATCTTGTCCCAATGGATTCAGTATATAGAAAACCACCTGCAGGGATTAAAGCTGCAAGTTTTTCTACGATTTTTTTGCGATAATCCTCTTCATAATAAAACAAAAGATTTGCACATACGGCAATATCATAAGCCCCGATGCCCTGCAGATTAAGGATGTCTTCAACTCGAAAAGTGATTTTCTCCATGACGCCCTTATTTACTCTGATTACATTATCTGTTAAAATTTTAAAATACTCTGAGTACTCGTCCAATTTCATTTTTTCGTCATTTCGCAATTGATATGAACCCTCATCCGCGATTTTGACCAATGCTGGGTTCACATCGCATGCTGTTATCTCGAATTCAAATGCGGAGCCACTCTGAAACTTCTTGCAGATCATCATCGCCAATGAATAGGGCTCTCGTCCATCTGAACAGCCTGCCGAGAGTATTCTCAACTTTTTACCTTTTCTCAGCAATTTATTCTGTCTCAATTCAGGCAGGATAATCTCCAACAGATCTTTATACAGATCTTCCATTCTGAAAAATCCTGTTGAACTCACCAAATAACTTGAACTGAAGAATTGACTAATATCATTGCCGGAGCCCAGTTTTGCATCAAATGGATGTCTCTGATTAGTTGTTTGGTTTCTCATATTTCTGATACTAACTCTTGGGATAGACCCTCTTTTGAATATGATTTTGTCTTCATAATATCTTCACACAGCCGTTGATTTTTTACCTTATCAATAACTCCCCCACAGCATTCATGAAAAGTGCACCAAAGTACTTTTCATCCGGAATCAGGGCAAGCCATTCAATCAATATTTTGTGATCTCCCACCTCATCTTACTGCATTCTCGAAATTAAGTTATATATCGCATTTTTATAAAAATGAACTTATGTTTTCTATCACGTTTCAACATGATCAATTGTCAGAGATGGTACCGCTTATCGCTTTATTGGTTTTATTTCACCACGTAAATATTTTTCAATATTACCAGCCATTATTCTCCAGCTTCTCCCGACCTTAACAGCAGGCAATTGGCCTGATTGAATCAGGCTATAGAGAGTTTTCCTACTTATTTTCAAGATCCTCTTTGCTTCGTCAACAGTTAATACATCATTTTCGTTTAACATTCAGTTTCCTTCCCATTAATATCATTAATTTGATTGACATTCCACTTCGTTGAGGTGTTGAAGTACAATCATAATCTTCAGCAGACCTGTAATCCTGTGACTGTAATCGAGACATGTATTCCGACAATTCCATCAAACAAGTGTCAATCCCACTCGGTTTTGCATAATCTGATCCGGCTCTAAAAGTACAACCATCCCGGTTTCATTGACGGCGGTAGTGTCAATTTTTGCAATTCCATTGATATATTTGGCATCAATCCCTGAAACGGTGTGGTCAGCTTCTTCAATATCATTTTCGGTAATCCCGATTATTTCCGCCACAGAATCCACTTTCAAACCCACGAGCTGATTGTTCACTTTAACAATAATAATTCTGGTTTGCGCTGTAAATGCTATATCAGACAATCCAAGGCGAATTCGTAGATCAATCACCGGGGCGATCGTTCCTCTCAAATTCATTATTCCCAAGACGGCTGTCTCAAGATGTGGTACTCTTGTAATTTCGTGGGGTTTGACCACCTCCTGAACTTTCAGAATATCAACACCAAAATAATGCTTTCCAATCTTGAAAGAAACCAGGTTCAATTTACCCGCAACATCCTTATTAAGCAGGTTTAGAGTTTGAGAGATGGTTTTTGCTATTTTTTTATTCTCTGCGGGTTGATTATTGTCAGGATATTTTGATGCTGCAATGATCGGTTGATCAGCAGTTTCAACTGCCTCATCAATGCCGGATTGCTTTTTTTTCTCCGCTAATAACTCTTGTATCGTTTTTTTACTCATATTTTATAATCTCTGCACTCATTGTGCCTGAATACTTTACGTTCATGCTTCCAACAATAAACGTAAGTATTATTTTCAATATCTCTGGAATAGCTACAGTTATAGCAGCCTTTCATTTTATCTTTTGACTTTTTATAGCCGTAGATTCGAATGTCTGTTGGATCTTTCACCATCCTGGGAAGATCATAATTGGAATCAGTGGAATAGGCCATTGATAAGAATCCCCAACCTATTATCGTCAGAAAAAGTAAAAAGTAATTTGAAAGGTTATCTTCCAATAAGAAACCCGCGAATGTACATAGACTCACTATGATCTGAAAAGATATAAATCCACTTTTGTAATTCATTTGGTCAACTCTGTGCTCGATTTATGGGTTGCATACCGGTTTATTGACTTTTCTACTCGATGATGAATTGAGAAATGAGCCCATTCAGGTTTCGAACCTCTTTATTCAATGCTTCCGAAGTAAAAGCCAAGCCTTGAGAGCCACCTGCGGCATCTTTTGCCACTGTTGAGATATTCTCGATATTTCTTGAGATCTCTTCTGCACCTGTACTTTGTTGGTCAGCTGCGTTTGCGATTTGTTCGACCGCATTATTTACCTCCTGAATCGATAGTGATATTTTATCAAGGGCTACACCCGATTCTGCCGCTAATTTACGGCCCGCAGCAGAGCGTTCAGTAATTTTTACAGCCCCCTTGACTGAATCGTTTACACCACCTTGGATTTCACGAATTTTATCACCAATCTCTGCAGTAGCATGGACCGTTCGTTCCGCAAGTTTTCGAACTTCATCAGCCACAACGGCGAAACCCCGGCCCGCATCGCCAGCTCTGGCAGCTTCAATATTTGCATTTAAAGCAAGCAGATTCGTTTGGTCAGCAATATCTTCAATGACTTGAATGACATCTCCAATTTCCCTGGATCTTACTTCGAGATTCGAGATCTGCGTGGAGGTCAAGTCAACAATTTCTGCTATATCCTGCATTCCTTTTACTGTCTCATCAACGGTTGATTTGCCATCTAAAACAATCGAATTTGCTTCCCCTGTGGTTTCATGTGTCGAATTAGCATTTTTACTTGCCTGAAGGATCATAGCACTCATCTCTTCCATTGAGGTAGCAATCTCGCTCAACTGTGCCTGTTGTTCTTCTGCACCAGAGGCCAATTTTTCTGATGTGGCGGAAAGTTCGTTGGAAGAATCTGCAATGTTTTTTGAGCTTTCGTTTATTTTTTGAATAATATCCTGTATCTTTTGCACGAATATGTTGAACCATCCTGACAACACCCCCAGTTCGTCATGCCGCGTAATCTCAAGCCGTTTTGTAAGATCACCTTCTCCCTGTGCAATATCTTTTAAATTCTTTGAAACAGAAATAATCGGTTTTACAATAAATAGATAAACCACAAAGTAACTGCAAACACTTGCAATTAAACTCATCCCTAATACCGTTAACAGCAGCATGATTGTGTTTCGATGTTTGTTGCTGAGTACATCCTTCGTCGAGATTTGCATAATGAGGGCACCAATGGTGTCACCCGGTTTCGCAACATGACATTCAGAACATGCTTCAGTATAAATTCTTGGTTTTGCATAAACCATATAGCCCTTCTCTAAATTGTCATTATCCAAAACTGTGGCACCGGCAAGCAGGGAATCTTTCACGGTATCGGACAAAAGGCTCATTACGTCAATTGTGGAATCGCTGGAGCAGTAAATAAGGCCATGACGTCCAATTAAGAATGTTGACAGTATTGATTCTTCATTAGCAGTATTAATTATAGAATGTGAAACTGAATTCATATCACCGTGCGACATTGAATAGGTCAACATGTTATCAATTGAATTACCCAATTGAAGCGTGTTGTCATTTTTCAGTTCTAAATCGGATATTGACAAATTCCTGTACCACAATAATGAAATGAGAGTGACCATTAAAGCCATCGATACGGCAATGATCAGTGGTATCCTGACTTTTAGTGAACCTGATTTCTTAAAATTAATATTATTCTGAGAAGTACTCATGTATCTCTGTCCTTTTTATTGAATATTTTTTGTTATTAGTTAAATGATGTGATTGTTTCATATTCATCTTCAGAAAAAATGAGATCGGTGTCTAACACGATCAGCAGTTCATCTGATAATTTTGCAACTCCATTTATATATCTTTTCTCTACGCCTATGGAGAGAAGTTTGGGAGGTGCTTCGATTTGGGAAGATTTTAATCTTAAGACTTCGGTCACCGAATCCACCATCAGTCCAATGAGAGTATCTGCAGTTTCAATTACGACTATTCTATTTTCTTTGTGGATTCCCCCGTTCGTTTCAATTTGGAATCTCTTTCTTAAATTGACGACAGGGATGACTTCCCCCCGAAGATTTATTAATCCTTCGACAAAATGCGGTGTATCCGGAATGGAGGTAACTCCAATCATGCGATTTATCTCATGAACTTTATTAATATTAACACCAAAATTATCATCGTTCAATTTGAAACAAACCATTTGTAAAATTTTTTCGCCAACGACATCCGCCGAAACATCGCTGTTGGACCGCATAGGTCTAGTCATGTGTCACCACCCTGGTATTTAAGATCAAGAGAATTTCCTGTAATTGAGACTGTGTTAAATGAAATCTTGGTGTCCGATTTGCAAACTTAATGCCGCAGGCAAGATTTTGTTGACAACGATCACCTATCTGGACGATGATTTAGCAATAGTTATGGTGCAAAGTGCCACGGGACTGTCTTCCCTCTAGAATTATTGGGAAGATAAGTACTTAAAAGGGGAAATATTTTCCTATGAAGAACGAAAAGATGGGCTCTTCGTAATTGGTCCAATTTAGTATCCCTGTTTTTTGAATAAGAAACCAGGTAGCATGATTTTGATTATACCTATATTATTAATACATATCGATTGAATTTTCTATTTGCTTAATACAGACTCTTTATGATCAGAAATACAACAGCACGGAATTCCGGTGAAAATACGATCCATTGAAAAGTATTGGCTTAGTTTTTGTAATCATATTAGGGTTGGTGCCGAAAATACATATTGAAGATGATTCCGATCCAATTGGTATCAGACAGTCTCTGATATTAGATTGTTCAAGTGCAATAATTATCTATTAGTAATATTGGTGAATGAATTGGAAACATTCGTCGGAGGAAATATTTAGCTGTATTTAATACTCTCCCTGCACCACAATATTTTATTTATGCTTATTCAACACCTGATATCAAAATGGTTTTTGATTATCAATCCTTTGAGGGATAGACGAACAGCAGGCTATGGTTTGGGGTGACTTAATTTTGACGCTTAAATTAGGATAAGTAAACTAAATTAAAAATTGGGACATTAATCGCTTGATTCAGAAAAAACTTACATTGAATTACAAAATCGGTATTTTATCAAAAAATGAAAAGATCATTTCAGCAATTGGTAATGTCCTGGCAGCCATTAAAAAAGGCCATGACATAGACTTTACAACCTCATCTGTTCGGCCGGATCAAATTGGCAGGGATCGTTTCGCTGATCTCCTGCTCGCACCCATGAGTGGTTCATCAGCCTGCCAGTTCCTTAAACAAATTTCTTTTGATCTTCATTGTCGATGCCCACTTATTTTAATTAAAAGCAAGACAACGCCATTTAAAGATCGTTTAGCAGTCATCGAAGCTGGTGGATTTGCCTGTATCTCTCTCGAAGATGATCTCAATGACATATATCTTACGCTCCTGTCAGCACTTCGAATGAGTGACAAATGGAACTCCTATTTTGAAAAATCCCGGCAGTGGGAAACGATCTTCGAAAATTCTGAATTAGGAATCATGACAGTTGATCGGAAGGGCATTATTCTCACCGTTAATTCTCAGATTAAAGGATTGTTTGAATTATCTGAAAAGGAACTTTTAGGGGTGTCCGTCTATGATATTACTGAAAAGTTTGTTTATAAGAAATATATTCATGAGATCAAAGCCCGCCTCGATGCTGCTTTAGATGGGGAGGACTCAAAACCGTTCGAGATTATCGCTGTTAAAAAAACATTCCAGGTCCTAATGTTGTGCAATCGTGAAACATCTTATATCTCAGTCATCATCAGGGACGTTTCAGAAAAATCCCGTTTCCGTCAGGCCTTGGATGAATCCAGTCTATTTACAGAAACAATTATACAGGCATCCCCTATCGGTATCTCAATCAGAGACCGCAATGGAAGCCTGCTTAAAGTCAATCCAGCCTGGTTAAAACTTTGGGGCAAGACTCCATTGGACATTCAAGATTCATTTGCACCCAGGAAGTCATTGCAATTCGATGAAAAAGACCAGTACTTGGGGGAACATCTCGAAGCAGTCAAAAAAATCTATGAGGAGGGTGGTGAGTATCTTATCCCGGAGCTGGAATTGAAAAAGCTGGCTCCCGGAAAAGCCCGTTGGGTATCCCAGCATTTTAAAGCTCTAAAGGATTCAAAAGGAAATGTCGATAAAGTAATTATACTGACCAGTGACATCTCTATTTATAAGGATGTTCAATTGTCTCTGTCCCAGCAGACGTCGCAGTTAGAGAAACTCTTGAGTGCTGCCGGCCAGTTAACGGAAAGTATTGAGTTAAATCAGGTGCTCAACAATATTGCGTCTATTGCTATGAATATTGTCGGAGGCAGCAGCAACTCAATCATGCTGGTGGATAATGAGCAGCAAATGCTGAATCCCGTCGTCGCTATCGACCCGGAATATCAAGATGAAATCATGTCGAAACCTGCACCAATTAACGGAAGCTATACCGGAATGGCTATACGAGCAAAGCGGGGAATGATCTTCAATGATATGACAGATGGAATGGGATTTCATATCGACGAAACCCCGGAGGATCTCGATCAAAGGATCATTGCTGTTCCTTTGATGGAAGATAACCACACTGTTGGTGGAATGTGTATTAGTCGGCATGGTGAAAAATTTCGAGAAGATGATCTTATCCTTGCAAACACATTTGGTGCTTTTGCTTCAACAGCTTTAAAAAATGCCCATGTTCATCATGAATTGGTGAGAGAAATGGAGGAGCGGGACCGCGCAGAACGCGAAGTATTAACTTTAAAAACAGCGGTAGAAACTTCTGAAGAAGCTATTTTCATGACCGATACGGAAGGTGTTTTTACCTATATCAACTCCGGTTTCACCAAGACCTATGGCTGGAA
>CAZIYQ010000044.1:0-15699 GCA_964543505.1 uncultured bacterium
ATAGCTTGTTACGCTGAAACCCACATTATAGTTCACGCGTCCTTTGCCTGACGGCCTAAGTTTCGAGATCGTAGAGGCTCCGAAAAATTCCATCCAGGGTTTGTCACCCTTTGAAGGGCGGTCTGAATAGGTGCCATCTTCATTTTTTATGGCCCCCACACGGACCCATTCATAGTTGACTTCAGTGCCAGTGGTGTCAGAAAAATCAGGTGTTGACAGATAATTATATTTATTGGGCAGGGCTCTGAGATGAAAATGAACACCGACAGAGAGCGCGCTGGCTTTTTGTACATCGCCGGTTTTGTAGATCAGTAATTTAGGCCTTAAATTCAAATCTCCATAAAAATAACTAAACCAATTTGAAGATAACTGGAATTTACTCGTCAGGCCGTAAGCCCAGGAGAGACCACTGAAGTAAAGTTCGTTTTCATAGAGGGGAAATCCCACCGGGTCAAACCAGATATCGATGAGCTGTTCCTTACCAAAGTACCAGCGTTCATCGTCTTTTTGCTCGAGACTGGTCTTTCCCTGCTTGTTCGGGAAGTTGACTCTTTCCACATTCTCCTTTTCGACCGTCACCTCACCGAACCCGGATAGAATCTTAAAAACGGCATCACTTTCCTCGATGAGCGTCCCCTTCAAGCGGTCTCCGTTTTTCAAAATCAGTTCAATCTCATCCGGTTTGATATCATCCTTTTGAAAAGTGACGATACCAAAGGAAGTTTTCACAGTGTACATGCCGTTTTCATCGATACTGATGACCTGTCCGGTGATACGGTCGCCCGATACCAGTATAAACGTTCTTTCATCTTGAGCTTGTGCAAGGATCAGAGTCAGTCCTAACAAAAGCATTACGAATTGTTTTAGAATAGACATAGAATCCTTTCCGCAAATCCCAGAGTAACCGACGACATTGGCTCCCGGGGGCTTGCTTTTCATTAACAGGTTCATTGATTCAAAAAAAGTTCATTGCAGGCTGCGGTAACAAACATCTGCAGATTTTCTATGAGGTCTGTGCTCCTGGCATAGGAAAAGTTAGACCCGACTTTCTCCACCCGAAATACTTTGTGTTCCAAATCATACTGCAGCGTTATTGACCCGCGAAGATCATAGCATTCCGGATAATAACCAACCCTTCCGTTATTAATCTCGCGGTTATCCCATTGATGTGATGTGTCCTGATCGTTGGAAAAATCGTATTCCGGAATACCCTTATCTTCAAAATCAGTTATGGCAATGGAGACTACCTTGGCTTGATCGCCGGCAAATTCAGCATCCTTGATGATGACACCTCTTGACTTTAACTGTTGGATAAATTCCTGGTAGAGCTGGTCCGAAAAATCAATCACGGCAAATTCACCGATATTGAACTTGCCGATCAGATCTCTGGATACCTGGGGATAATTTAGAATTACTTCATCTCCCATTTGCAGTCTGATATCGGGATTGGTTTTTGGGACCTTGCGGATATCGTACATTTTACTATTGAGTGCAGATCCACAATGTGGCAGCAGCAGAGAGAATACCAGCAACAATAAGCAGCAGGATGTTTTTTTTGTTTTTTTACGAGTTATGAGTACCATAATATCCATCATAAATTCGATCCTAATGGCAAAGAACACGACAAAATTTAGGGTATAACCAAGTAATCAACAAATTTTATTATTCTGAAATCCTGTTTTCAGACACCGTGGGATTATCCGTAATTTTATCCGCCTATGATTACTAAAATATTGATTGCAAACAGGGGCGAGATCGCCGTCCGGGTTATTCGTTCCTGCAGAGAGATGTCCATTAAAACCGTGGCAGTTTTCTCCGAAGTTGACCGAACATCCCCCCATGTTCTCAAAGCAGATGAAGCTTATCCAATCGGGCCAGCTCCCTCAAATGAGTCCTATCTCAATGTCCCCGGAATCCTCGAAGTGGTAAAGGCGTCCGGTGCCGACGCTGTCCATCCGGGATATGGATTCCTCTCTGAAAACGCTGATTTTGCAGAAACCATCATAAAAATGGGGCTTACATGGGTTGGTCCGCCACCGGCGGTCATCAGGCTCATGGGAGATAAAATGGCCGCCAGGGATCTCGTGGGCTCATTGAAGGAGCCCGTCGTTCCCGGAACCACTAAACCCCTTACGGAACTCGCCGATGCACTTGCCATCGGTCAAAAGATCGGTTTTCCTGTTCTGGTCAAAGCAGCCGGAGGTGGCGGTGGAAAAGGAATGCGCATCGTTCATGAGACTGGGGACTTTGAATCAGCCATAAACCGGGCTCGTTCAGAGGCAGCAAAGGCCTTTTCTGATGACCGGATCTATATCGAAAAATATCTCGAAGAACCCCGCCATATCGAAATTCAGGTGTTTGCAGATGCTCATGGTCACTGCGTCAGTCTCGGAGAGCGGGAATGTTCTGTGCAGCGTCGCTATCAGAAGATCATCGAAGAATCCCCATCACCCTTTATTGATGAGCCTCTGCGCAAAAAGCTTTCAGAAACAGCCCTTAAAATCACGCGAGCCTGCGGCTATATTGGTGCGGGCACGGTTGAATTCCTGGTTGACAAACACAAGAATTATTATTTCCTCGAAATGAATACGCGTCTGCAGGTTGAACATCCTGTCACCGAGATGGTCACCGGTTATGATCTGGTCAGGGAACAACTTCGCGTTGCAAACGGTGAACAGCTGTCTTTCCCAGACAAACCCCTCCGTCACAGAGGGCATGCTGTTGAATGCAGACTTTATGCTGAAAATGGGTTTAAGAATTTTGCTCCCTCCATTGGGAAAATTCTCGAACTGGATTTACCCCAGGGACCCGGTGTGCGTCTCGATGAGGGCGTGCGGGCAGGTCAGGAAATCACACCCTACTACGACCCCCTGCTTGGTAAACTGATCACATGGGGACGAAACCGCACTCAGGCCATCACAAGAATGCTAAGGGCACTGCATGAGTTTCACGTGGTGGGGATTGAGACCACCATCCCTTTCTGCCTGCTGGTAATTGGCCACCGATCTTTTCGGGAAGGACAATACTGTACAAAAACTTTAGAAAAGATTACGCCTGAGCTGCTTGACAGGGCCGGAGACCTTTCGGAAAATGCGGTCATTGCCGCCTCTGTCGCTGCCGTTAACAAAGAGCTTGAAAAAGCTGCGGTCCCGGATGCTTATAACAGTGAACTTGTTCCTGAATCCCCCTGGTCCCAACATGGTAGAAAAAATGGTTTGAGATGAAGTACCGCACAACGATTGGTTCTGAAGTCTTGTGGTTTGAAGTGACTTGTGGTACGGATCCGGTGGAGATCAAACTACTGGAGCATTCCACAACTTTGGACTGCCGCCGGCTGTCACCCAATTCCTTTTCCTTGCTGACGGATGGAAAATCCTATTTCCTGACCATCACAGAAAATGGTGGCAGCTATTCCGTCACGGTAAATCAGCAGCCTGTAGATGTGCTTGTGCAGGATGAAACAGAAATCTTATTAGAAAAATACGGTTTGAGTGAAAGCACGTCCGAACAATTAGGGAATATTGTGGTACCCATCCCGGGACTCATTGCAAAAATCTTCGTTGCCGTAGGTGAGAAAGTCGCGATAAATCAGAAACTTTTTATACTGGAGGCCATGAAAATGGAAAATGAATTCGACTCACCGGTGGCTGGCACTATCCAATCGATTCATGTTTCGGAGGGCGACACGGTGAATAAGGGCACGCTGATCATGGAAATCACAAATTAACACAAATATTTATGATATATCCAAAATTGAATATGAAGAATTAAGAAGGGGAAATAATGTCAAACTGGAGTAAGTTTTTATGGGGTGGTGTCGGTTGGGCTCTGGGAGGTCCTATTGGAGGTATTCTGGCCTATGCCATTGCTTCCATGGCGGATGGCGGCGGCAGGGCAGCACCGCGCACTTCCCAATATACACAGACCAAGGCCGGGGACTTCGGACTCTCGCTGCTGGTGCTCTTCGGCGCAGTGATGAAAGCCGACGAACAAGTCCTCAAATCGGAGCTGGACTATGTGAAGGCTTTTTTCGTAAAACAGTTCGGCAAACAGTACGCAGCTGACCGGATCCGTCTTTTCCGAGAGATTATCAAACAGGATTACCCCCTGCGGGACGTATGCCTGCAAATTAAACACAACATGGACCATCCTGCAAGACTGGAACTGCTACATGTGCTCTTCGGACTGGCACAGGCAGACGGTCAAGTTGATCCCCGTGAAGTGGACATCATTCAAACCATCGCCAATTATCTCGGGATCAATACCACCAACTTCGAATCTATCAAAGCCATGTTTATCAAAAACAATCTGGCCAATTACCAAATTCTCGGCATTACTCCTGCTGTGAGTGATGCGGATGTGAAAAAAGCCTATCGCAGCATGGCCAATAAATACCACCCTGACAAGGTCGTTCATCTCGGCAAGGATTTTCAGCAGCTGGCAGAAGAAAAATTCAAGACTGTGAATCAAGCCTATCAAGATATCAAAAAAGAACGAGGTTTTGCATGATAAGCAGGAAATGTTTATTCGTGATTGGGCATTGGGAATGAAAGAAAATTCTTTACAATATCGAAAATATTTTTGATACACCAAAACCAGGCCGTGTAATGAAAAGAATAATTCAATCATCAACACAAACAGACAATAATTCTATGGTTTGGGACTTCTTTGCCGGAAGTGGAACAACTGCCCAAGCCGTTTTGGAAATGAATGATACAGATGACGGCAATCGTCAATTTATTATGGCAACCAACAATGAAAACAATATTTGCAAAGATTCCACTTATCCAAGAATTCAGCGTGTCATTGAAGGATATAAGTTTGAGGGAACCGAGAAAGAAATGTCATTTGAAGGAAAACTAAATCTTACAAAATTGAGAAAAGTCGATGAAATATATACAGATTATTTAAAATCACGTGTAAATAATGAGGGTTCTTACAATGAGCTAAAAGGTGAATTCAAAGAACGGATACAAGATTTTGATTTATCTGTTAGTGCAGATGTGTTTTCATTGGGGGATTTTGATTTTGCCGATGAATTTTCAGAAATGCAGGATAAGGTTATCGTATGTTCCATTCCTGCCGTCATTCTCCGGGGGTATAAAAGGATTTCCAGATGAAAGGATCATTAGCCAACCAAAACGATAATCCATTACTCAATCGGATTGGAGAAATTCTCACCATTGCCCGACAGCATACGGTTCAATCCGTGAACACGATTCTAGTCAAAACTTATTGGGAAATCGGCAGAGAAATTGTCGAGCACGAAATGGGTGGAAAACCCCGGGCGGAGTATGGAAAAAAGATGTTACGGAATCTTGCTAAAGAACTAACACTTCGTTATGGAAGGGGTTTTTCTTATCCAAATTTGCAAAAAATGAGACAGTTTTTTAACACTTATGAAATTGTCTTGACACTGTCGAGACAATTCAAAACAGATGAAATACTGCCCACAATATCAGAGCAATTACAAGGAGCTCAAATTCTCTCCACACTGTCGA
Source organism: uncultured bacterium (assembly GCA_964543505.1). Lineage (GTDB taxonomy): Bacteria > Fidelibacterota > Marinisomatia > SCGC-AAA003-L08 > JACNLC01 > JAADGM01. Next base: position 5,502 of record CAZIYQ010000044.1, read on the forward strand.
GCAAATCTGAAAAACCAATAATGCAGACACTGTCTGCCAAATCTGTTTTGACTGAAAAAATGTTATCAAAATTGAGTTGGTCACATATTAGTTTATTAATGGCTGTTTCGGATACGGATGCCCGTTCCTTTTATGAAATTGAAATTGCAAATAGCGGCTGGTCAGTTCGAGAGACGAAGCGTCAAATAGAGAGTATGCTCTTTGAATGATTGGCCTTAAGCAAAGATAAAAAAGGGCTCAAACAATTGGGGGAAAAAGGCCAGATAATTGAAACACCGGAAGATGCACTAAAAGACCCCTATGTGTTAGAATTTTTAGGGCTGGAGGAAAAGGAGAAATGGTTAGAATCTGACCTGGAACAAGCATTGATGGATCATCTGCAAAAGTTACTTTTGGAACTTGGCAAAGGATTTATGTTTGTCGCCCGTCAATTTCGGATTTCGATCAATAATGAACATTACCATATTGATCTTGTTTTCTATAATAAAATACTCCGCTCCTATGTATTATTTGATTTGAAAACCGGAAAGTTTGATCATTCCGATTACGGCCAAATGAAATTTTATCTGAATTATTTCAAGGAAGAATTAAACGACCAATCGGATAATGAACCCATCGGAATTGTATTATGCTATGACAAGGACGATACTTTTGTCGATTATGTATTAAAGGATGAAGAGAAAATATTTATTAACTCTGCCGGATAAAAAACTGCTATTAGCAGAAGTTGAGAAGACGAGAGAAAAATTTGAGAGTGGTCAGAAATGAAAGAATCAGGTGATCAAATAGATGCAGTTAGAAAACTAAAACAAACTTCTAATGAATTGTTGAATCTTAAAGGGAATCATACACTTGTTTTCAAAGCACCAACGGGTTCCGGATGGAAAGTATTTACCTAAACAGAAGATTTTGCACGATCGCACAGCCCAACAAAAGCATTATGCCGTGATTATGAAAAATAGCCAGTTTTTGTTATCATCCTGTCAAGCATTCAAAAGAGTTTATAAAGACTGCGATAAAGTCCATAAAATTCCCGGTTGCTTTATTAAAAAATGATAATTCTTAATTCCTAATTGAAGATTCGTAATTATAATAACGTGTTGGCTTACTGATGAGGAAATAAAGATGGTGGGAAATAGCGTGAAATGAACAAATCATTACAAGAATTAGAAAGACTATTGCAATTACCTTCAGAGGATAATCATTTAGAATTTAAGAAAGCCCAGCAGCAATTCGATTTTAATAAAACATTACAATATTGCGTAGCCCTTGCCAATGAAGGTGGCGGAAAATTAATTTTCGGTGTAACAGACAAACTACCCCGAAAAGTTGTCGGTACTTCAGCTTTCAATAATCATGTAAAAACGGCTTCTCAAATCCATAACAAACTCCATTTCAGAGTGGATATTGATGTAGTAAATCATAAATGCGGGCGTGTATTGGTTTTGAATATACCATCCCGTCCAAAGGGAACAGCCTATCAATATGAAGGTCGTTATTTAATGCGATCTGGAGAAGAGTTAGTTTCCATGTCCGAAGATCAACTCCGCAAAATATTTGCCGAAGGTAGGCCAGACTTTTTAAGTGAAATTGCGTTAGAAAACCTAACGCCACAGGATGTTGTTCAATTGTTGGATACTCAAGCGTTTTTTGATTTGTTAAAGCAGCCCTTCCCTTCTACCCGTGAACACGTTTTGCACAGCCTGAAGAGTGAAAATTTAATTTTAAAGAAAAATGAGAATTACAGTATTACGAATTTAGGCGCAATATTATATGCCAAATCACTATCAAGATTTCCATCTGTTTCCAGAAAGACAGTTCGGATTATCGTTTATCAAGGTATCAATAAGATTGACACTAAATTGGATAAAACTGAAGATAAAGGATATGCTGTTGCATTTGAGGGATTGATTGATTTCATTGAAGAACAAACACCCATTAACGAAGTGTTGAATACAGCATTGCGGGATGAATTAAAAATGTATCCCAAAATTGCTATTCGGGAATTGGTTGGCAATGCCTTAATTCATCAGGATTTTAACGAAACAGGATCATCTGTTGTTATTGAAATATTTTCTGATAGAATCGAAATCACAAATCCGGGAGTGCCCTTTATCCCGCCTGAACGATTTATCAACGAATATCAATCGAGAAATGAAAAAATGGCTGATATATTACGCAGATGCAGAATTTGTGAAGAAAAAGGGAGCGGTATCGACAAGGTATTCATCTATATTGAAGTATTTCAATTACCAGCATTAGATTTTATTGTAAAAAGTCATCAAACAACAGCACTTTTGTTTGCTCACATTCCATTTACAAAAATGAATCGAAGCGATAGAATACGAGCGTGCTATCAACATTGCGGTTTGAAATTTGTTAATAATGAAAAAATGACTAATCAAAGTTTGAGAGAACGATTTAAACTGAAGTCATCACAATCAGAAACAGCATCAAGAATAATTAAAGATACACAAGAGAACGATTTAATAAAACCTGTTGATCCTAACAACACGTCAAAAAGGTATGCAATGTATGTTCCTTTTTGGGCATAAATCTTATTTAGATGCTAATTCATTATTTGACTGTTAATTTCTGTAAGAGTATGTATTACATGAGTTACATATTTAGACGCAAAATGAAATCATAGAATTTTATGTTTGAATTTTTAGACAGTAGTATCAATGCAATGAAATTTATGAATGAAAATGGGGTTTTGATTCGTAAATAAATTTATAAATCGAAAAATTATATGACAAAAAAAACCAATTCCGGAATTCCTTTAAAACCCTTTTACGGACCTGCCTCCGGTGAACAGCCCGGGGGGTATCCTTTTACCCACGGTGTCTATCCCAGCATGTACAACGGGAAACTCTGGACGATGCGTCAGTATGCGGGTTTTGCCTCTGCGGAAGAGAGCAATAAGCGTTACCATTATTTGCTGAAACAGGGGGTGATGGGCTTGTCAGTAGCCTTCGATTTGCCGACACAGACGGGTTACGACTCCGATCATCCCATGGCAGCAGGCGAAGTGGGCAAGGTGGGTGTGCCCGTCGCGACCCTGGCGGATATGGAGGTTCTCTTCAAGGATATCCCTCTCGATGAAGTCTCCGTCTCCATGACCATCAATTCCACTGCGGCAATCCTCATCGCTTTTTTAATTGCTCTCGCTGACAAACGCGGAATCCCAAGGGAGAAACTCCGGGGGACCATTCAGAATGACATCCTGAAGGAATATATCGCCAGAGGTACTTATATCTTCCCGCCCAAACCCAGCATGCGGATCATCACCGATATTTTTGCTTACTGTAGCGAGACATTGCCGCTTTGGAACACCATTTCCATTTCAGGCTACCATATCCGCGAGGCGGGTTCCACGGCTGTGCAGGAACTGGCGTTCACGCTGGCAAACGGGATTGCCTATGTACAGGCCGCCCTCGAAGCCGGACTCCCTGTAGATAAATTCGGTAAGCGGCTCAGCTTTTTCTTCAACGGTCATAACTACTTTTTTGAGGAAATCGCCAAATTCCGCGCTGCCCGGCGAATGTGGGCCAAGATTATGAAAAACCGCTTTAACGCTACAGATCCCAAAGCCATGATGTGCCGCTTCCACACCCAAACCGCAGGTTCAACCCTCACTGCCCAGCAGATCGATAACAATGTTGTGCGCACTACGCTGCAGGCTACTGCAGCTGTGCTGGGGGGTACTCAATCCCTGCATACCAATGCCAGGGATGAAGCCCTGGCCCTGCCCACGGAGGAATCCGTGCGGCTGGCCCTGCGAACGCAGCAGGTCATCGCCTGTGAATCCGGGATTCCGGATGTGATTGACCCTCTGGCAGGTTCGTATTATGTGGAAGCCCTCACCGACGAACTGGAAGCCCAAGCCACACAGCTGATCGAACAAATAGACGAACTGGGAGGTGCCGTTGCAGCAATCGAAGAAAACTATCAGCAGGGTGAGATTGCCCGAAGTGCTTTCGAATACCAGAAGGCCATCGATGCAGGAGAAAATATTATCGTGGGAGTGAATAAATTCACAGTGGATGAACAACAGGATATCCCCACTCAGCCTATTCAGGAGGCGGCCGTCGTCCAACAACTGGATCGACTTAAAGCAACCAAATCCGCTCGCAAACCCGATAATGTGAGACGAACTCTCGATGCCATTCGCTATGCTGCAGAGGGTACCGAAAACTTGATGCCAGCCATTATCGACGCTGTCAAGCAACAGGTTTCTTTGGGCGAAATCTCGGATCTCCTGCGCCAGATATTCGGCGAATATCGGGGACAAACCCTGTAAGGGAGACAAAATGATCGATCCTCCAAAAGGCAGGTTCACGATACGGTCAGCCGGTCTGTTTTTCTTCCTCTCGGCCATTTTCCAATTGCTGTCCATGAAATCGGGAGTCCCCTTCCTCGATGAGATGTTATGCGGGGGCCTCGCTGTTTTTTACCACCTGATCTATTTTTTGATCTTCGCCGGGATGGGCTTCGTCCTGTGGACTGCCAACGGACATGGTGTGACTGTCATATTCGCTGGGACACTCGTGTTCAGTATCGAAAAGATCCTGCTGCTGATACACCCCCAAACTCTGCAACTCGCAATTGACCAACTTACTTCTTTTCGCCCCGACCTTATCCTGATGATTGGACCGGATACTTTAAAAGAGCCCATCATTTTTATCAATCTGCTATTCCTGTTATCGTGGTGGGGATTTGCTTTTTACATATTTTTGCGCAGGGAGTATTTCGATCAGTGATTTTATTTATGAGGAGAATATGAGAGTTTCCCTATTATTTATCGTGCTGGCCGTAGCATTGCTGCCCGGTCAGATGAAAGAGGATCCCTATGCTGAATCGGCCTGGCGATCTACTCATGATTTTAATAATGCTGACCGGGATATGCTGCCGGAGCAGACTTGGTACGATGTGATCTCCTACTCCATCGCTGCGGAAATTTTTCCAACGAGCGAGACCATCGACGGCAGCGTCATCATTGAACTGCGGGCATTGCAGACCGACGTCACAGAGATCGTCCTGGATGCGGCTGACCATCTGACAATCGATTCCATCCTGTCGGACGGACTCACCGGATATACACATCAAAATGACCGGCTGCATCTGTTTTACAGCGCGCCGCTGCTCGTTGACCAGACGGTTAGCGCTCAAATCAATTACCACGGCGATACGAACTCAGGCTATATCTGGTCCGGCGGGATAAATTATTCCGGCAATTATTTCTGGTCGCTGGATGTTCCCTACGGTCTGAGCAAATGGGTGCCCTGCAAAGACCATCCGTCCGATAAAGCCGACTGGCTCGACCTGCAGCTTACGGCACCGGCTCAATTTGTGATAGCGGCCAACGGTGTGCGGCTGGGGATTACCGATAACAATAACGGGACCCATACGACGCACTGGCATGAATCCCATGCTATTGCAACCTATCTTTTCTGTATCAATGCCTATCCCTATAACGAATACACGGCCTGGTTTGAGTATGGCGACGGTGAACAGATGCCTATCCTCTACTTTGTGCCGAACTCCGTACCCGGAGGATTTCAATATGTTGAGACAGCCCTGCCTGTTTTCTCCGATCTGTTCGGACTTTACCCCTTTGCCGACGAAAAATTCGCCATTGCCAAGGTCCCCGGTAATTTCGGAGCCATGGAGCATCAGAACTGCGTCACCACTTCCGTCACATCCGGCATGACCATGGTCCATGAGTTATCGCATCAATGGTTCGGCGACCTGGTGACCTGCGAGACCTGGCAGCACAGCTGGCTGAACGAGGGTTTTGCCACCTACTGCGAGGCCCTGTATGTAGAGAATACACAATCCTCTTCTGCTTATCACAACTACATGAACGGCCTGCAGTTCAACTGGAACGACAACCTGACCGTTTTTGTGACGGACACCAGTAATTTCGCACCCATTTTTAACAATATCGTCTATGACAAGGGCGCCTGGGTGAACCACATGCTCAGGAAAGTAGTGGGCGATTCCACCTATTTTGAGACCATCAGGGATTATCTGGACACTTATGCCTTCGCCAATGCCACAACCGAAGATCTGAAGAATATGTTTGAACTCCACAGCGGTGGCGATATGGATTGGTTTTTCGATGAATGGATCTATCGGAACGGACATCCTGAGTATGATTACCAGTGGGCTTCAACCTCCGATACCTTTTACCTCGTTGTGGATCAAACCAACACCGGCGACGGCCCAGAACTGTTTACCATGCCCGTTGAATTTGAACTGGATTTTGCCGGCGACAGCTCCCGGGTTGAATCCTTCTGGATTGAGGACTCTCAATCTGCTTTTGAACTGCCTGTATCCGCTACTGTCACCGCCGTCACCTGTGACCCGGATAACTGGGTTTTGAACACCGCAACAGGATCGGGAACGACGGAGTTTTCCCTTGGTGATCCTGAAATAACCCTGAGCGATGAGGACGACAGCGGCTTTGTTGATCCCGGAGAGACCTTTTTTCTGGACCTGCAGCTGACAAATCTGGGCATCCCCTTCGGGGAGCTTATCGGAACATTGACCTGCTCGTACCCCGGCGTGGACATCGTTCAGGGTACCTCGGTCTTTCCACCTGCCGGCTTGGGAAACCTGACCTCGAATGCCGAGCCTTTTGAGTTGACTCTGTCGGATCCCTTCGAAACGGCCATGATAGAATTTTCGCTGCAGCTGAGCTGGGAGTCTTATACGGACCAGATCAGCTTTGATCTCCCCCTGGGAACGCCTTACACGCTATTGGTCAATTACTCGGCAGATCCGTCACTTACACAGATCTATGCAGATGTGCTGGCTGAGGCCGGACAGGTTGCTGCACTTTGGGACAGCACCACTCCCACAGTCCTGGCAGATCTGATCCCCCAATTCAGAGATGTACTGTGGCTTGCAGGTGACAACGATGTGGATCCCCTTCCGGCGGCTTCACAGGAGTTGCTGCAGGAACATGTCTCACAGGGAAAGAACCTGCTGGTAATGGGACAGAATATCGGTAATGTACTCGGGGCCGGCGATTTCTTCCACAGTGTCCTCCAGGCGGAATATGTCGGAGAACACCAAGGCTACATCATTTACGGCAACGATGATGATCCCATCATTCAGGGCGCCAATCTGCTCATCAGTCACCCGGAAGACTGCGATGTTCTCGCTCCTTTGAACGGTGCCGGCATGGCTTACGAATACAGCGGAAACAACGGGGCAGCGGGAATAATCAGTGATACACCGGGACGGCTCCTCTATACCGGCTTTGATCTTTCCAAAATCCTCACCACCGGATGGGGCCAGACCCCGGGAGAATTCATGGCGATGGTCACGGAGTGGTTCAACCGGAATCTGGTACCGGGAGATGTGAATCAGGATGACTTGCTGGATATTCTTGATGTGGTCGTCACGGTGAATATCATCATGGGAGTTGTTGAACCCACGGTTTACCAGCTGACAGCCGCTGATCTCAATGAGGATGGTGAGGTCAATGTACTGGATGTGATCCTCATGGTCAATCTCATTGTGGGAGGCTGAGCGTCCTCCTGTGTGTTTCAGTTTGCTGAGACGCTCCGGATGTCTGGCTGCGGCCTGCCTGTATTTCGCACTTTCGGGGGCGGAGGAGTTCCCCATCGGTGTCTGGTCCGGGGACGGCTGGAGTTCCTGTAACGATGTGGATATGCTGGCACCGGTTTCAGAGATGGGCGCCAATCTGCTCTTCCATGAACTGGATGAGGAGGATGAGCTCTCCGAAGCGCTGGCGGTTCTGGCCGCCGCTGGAGATTATAACCTGAAGATCATCGTGAAACCCAACTGGTCGCGGGACAAGTGGGTGCGCGGGCAGTTTGCGCTGTATCCGGTCTACGGCGAGGCCTTCAATCATGAAAACTGCATCGGGCAGGCGGATGATGCCTTAGAAGCCTGGACGGCACAAACGGAAACGGACGAGCCCGGCTGGCTCCAGCGGGACCTGATCATCAATTATCAGCAGGGTGATGAATCCTGGACGGCACTGAGTGAGTATAGCGCGGACTTCTTCCTGGCTGTCGGTGAAAATACTAACCCCGAAACGGCAGCTACCCTGTACGTGGTTGCCAAAGATACGCTGGCTGCAGCCGAGACAATCCTGGATTCCCTCAACGTGCAGGGCACAGACTTTGAACAAGTCAATAGTGTCCAGCCCTTCCGCCTGCAGTTCTCGTGTGCGGGACTGCCCAACACACAACTCATGGACTATAGGATTTACTGGACCGGCCAAACTGACCTGACGGTATTTTCCACGGTCGTTATGGATTCATTAGCCGAGGCACTGCAGGTAGAGCATAATTTTGATACGGCCATCGAAACCGAGATTGAGGCCGTCGAATCAGCAGAGGGATACGAAAATTTGCTCTGGTGGGATCTGATCGATGAGCCTGCCTACGATCAGCTTTCGGGAGCGGAATACGTGCATCAGCAGCTGCAGACGGCCGGAGAGACTCCCTTCATCAACTTCTATCCCGGTTATGCCCTTCAATTTCAGCATGAAGCCCCCGATTTCGATACTTATCTGACGGACTTTGTAACGGCTCTAAATCCGCCGGTGCTGAGTTTTGACCATTATCCTTTCGGCTGGACTGCGGAAGACCCGGACCTGCCCCGCTTTTTTACCGATCTGGCCTATTACCGGGAAAAATCCCTGGCATTTCAGCTCCCGTTCTGGTACACGGCACAGGGGTTTAATTTCAACGACCTGGGTTTCATCGATGAAACCCGGATGCGTCTGTGTGTGTTTTCCGCTCTGGCCTATGGCGCTAAAGGCATCATGTGGTGGCGCTTCAAAGACGGAATGTCGGATGCGTGTTTCGTTCCCAATCAATTTTATGAACAGGCGCAGGCTGTGAATGAAGCTCTCACCCTCATCGGCCCCGATTTGATGGGCCTTACATCAACGGGGGCTGCCGCCCTGCCCTTTGACACGCTCCCTCTGGGTCTGTCGATTTTGGCGGTGAGCGGGGATTCGCTGGTAGTGGGGACCTTCACGCAGGACAGTCTTTCCACAGACTGGTTCATGCTGGTTAATTTCCGTTTTACCGGGTCAATACCCAGTACCCCAACGATTACTCTCGCTCCGGCTGGTGAACCGCGTCTCGTCGAGGACCTGCTGGCACTGCGTTCACCCGAACCTGATAGTCTGCACCTCCCACAGCTAATGCTATCTGCCGGGACAGACGCTTTTCAGGTAAACTTGCTGCCCGGTGAGGGACGGCTGTTCAGAGTCAGTACAGATCTGCTGCCCGGTGATCTCAACAGGGACGGGGAAGTGACCATACAGGATGTGGTTTTCATGGTGGATCTGATCCTGTCGGAGGACGGTTTTTCAGTCTATGAATTGTGGTCCGGCGATCTCAGCGGCGACGACACACTGGATATTCTCGATGTTTTACATCTTGTTATGATTATTCTATCCCATTAAGGTGGTCAAACTTTGACTTAGTTGATATTCTATCCGGATTGAGTTTTCTATCCACATTCATCCGCTCTTCGCAGGATGTTCTGTCAGGCGCACACAGAACTTAAAATTCCTATCAATCGTATTAATCATATCCATCCTAATTCTGACGTTTTCGGTTTACATTCAACCCCTTCAGGGTTGGCGTTTGCTGGCTGCTGCTTTCTATTCACATTCATCCGGCCTTCGCCGGATGTAAGCCGAACCCTTTAGATTTAAAACAATCCGTTAATCCGTGTCATCTGTGCTTCTGACAGGATGGTATCCAACCCGAATAGCGGCATCTGACCTCACCCTAACCCTCTCCTCAATAGGAGAGGGAAGCCTGCGGCACATCGAAATCCTAAAATTCTACAAATCCAATTAATCCTAATTCTGACAGAATAGCCGCAACTTATCCCGCGTTTCAGAGCGGTGTTTAACCACCATCGTAGAGGGGTTCAGGATTTTGATAGTCTTTCAATCTGACCTCACCCTAACCCTCTCCTCAACAGGAGAGGGAAGCCTGCGGCACATCACCGTTCAGACAAAGGGACCAATAAACATCGTGTATCCCAAACTGTGGAATGCAGTGACAATCTCTCCACCTGCCGAGGGGGTTTACCCGACAGTGCGGAACACTGGCGGGCTCCCTCGAAATGACACGGGGGGTTCGGGGATTAGACTATTTACCCCGTGAAATGCGAAGAATGAGCAAATTTC
>CAZIYQ010000045.1:0-15662 GCA_964543505.1 uncultured bacterium
TGACGCAGGTAATGCGGGGCGTACAAAACTCGATGCCCGTACTTACAACTTGATCTATGATGCTCTCGGCGGTAATTTACTGCAGACGATTGAGTTCCATACCTCTTGCTCACAACCGCTCTACGACAATGACCAGTTTGGCAGTTTGCTTCTCGAATCCTTCATTGAAGAGAGCGGAAATGAAATCACCTGTGATTCTTCAGGGGATCCAACCTGCGATTTCTGTGTAGATGGGAATAAACCCGGGTCACTCAACATGTCCTATACGGGTGAAGATTGTTCAGCTTCTTCGAACAATCAGGCACCGGATAAAGTCTCTTGCTCTGGCGATCCCGCATTTACCGATCCGGTTTACATCTACGTAACAAACAGCAGTACACCCGGTGACCCTGGTGCAAGGATCTGGTTTGAGGGCAGTGTGGTTTTAGCTGGGAACTTCGATGCAACCGCTGCCAATGCAGGACAGACAAAACTCGATGCCCGTACCTATGCATACATTTACGATTCAGTGGGGGGTACATTGTTACAGAGTCTCGAATTCCATACCTCCTGTTCACAACCGCTGAACCAGGGAGATCAATTTGGCAGTTTGGTCCTGAACAGCTTTATTGAAGAAGGGGGTTCAGAAATTCTCTGTGATAACAGTAGTTCCGGTCCCATCTCTTTTGACGGTCCCTGGGATAATGGCGAGGTTGAAGACTATGAAGTCTGTATTACCAGTTTGTGGGATTTCGGTGATGCACCGGATGCACCTTATGAAACTCTGCTTGCCAGCAATGGCGCTCGACATAAAATAGTTGCCGGTGTCTATATGGGTACGATCATCGATGCTGAAGCTGATGGCCAGCCCTCGGGCTATGCCGATGGTGATGATCTCTGGGATGGCAACGATGACGAAGACGGCATCAATTTCACGACACAGCTCTTACTGAATGAGATGGCCTGTTTTGATGTGACCGTTTCTGTGAATGGATACCTGAATGCCTGGATCGATATGTATTCCAACAATACCTGGGCGGACCCCTTAGATCAGATCTTTACCAATAAGCCAATGGTGGCGGGTACAACGAACCTCTGCTTCTATATTCCACCAGATGCTCCTGAAGGTTACACTTACATGCGCTTCCGCTTTAGTGCGGATAATCCCGGCAGCGGTTTCTCATACACCGGTCCCTGGAATAACGGCGAAGTTGAGGACTATCGCGTATCATTGAATTATTCACTATCAAATGATGAAGACTCACTGATCCCGGATAAAATTGATCTCGGAGTTCCCTATCCGAATCCTTTCAATCCAAGTACGACATTTGATTATCAGGTGGTTACCCATGGTCTTGTTTTGATCAGGGTTTATGATATCAAAGGCCGCCTGGTTGATACCTTGGTCGATGCGGTTCAAGATGCAGGTTATTACCATCTAAAGTGGAACGGTGCTGAATTGTCCGGTGGTGTGTACTTCCTGCAGATGATCAATGGCACAACCGTATTGACACAAAAAATGATCTTACTGAAGTAACCTATCTTTCTCCCCGCGGAAACGCCGGAGTCAACCCTGGCGTTTTCTCAACTTACATGACAAATATTTGTTGAATTAACATGTGACTGCTCAATATAACCCCGGATTCTCCCCGGGGTTATTTTTTACAAAACTGTCCAATCCGGTAAGCACTAAAACTACTGTCATATTTTTATTCATCCTTCTCAATTATGATTTAATATTCTATAATTTTATATTTTATTACAGAAAAACAATAAATATTATCTTAATCTACACAAATATGGTTAAAGATCTACATATTTGTTAAAGACAATATAATTAACAGACTATATGATCTCATTGTGATGAGAGGCCTAATATAAGAAATATTTTAATCAAATATAGCAGGTCATTCCATTATCTTTTACCTTCGCTGGCACAGTAATTGTCCAACGAGTCTCGCAGTATTAAATGATACCGCGGCATTTAGGGGGGATAACTATAAAGAATGTAAAGGGTAAGAGGTGAGAAAATGAAAATACAGGGTCAAATTAAAATTATTTTCACAGTATTGCTGGCGTTGAGCCTGGTGGGCGGGCAGACACTCCTATCTAATAGATTCGGGGTTACGCTAACATTGCTGCCGCCGCATGATGGGGGAACAAATAACTCATTTGATTGGACAAGCTTTCAACCGACGTTAAATACGGTCTCTACAGATTATGAGGAATCCGATTGGTATGGCAACTGGAGCTGGGCGGATTGGAATGTCACAACCATCCAGCATACACCGGCACCGGGCACAGGTGATCATGATGATCTGCCATCAGGTGCTGAACCTTATGATGTGGAAGCGATCTATTTCGATAACGATCTGGAGAATTTCTATATTGCGATTGTCTCATCAGTTTCATTTGGAGTCGATACCGATAATAACGGTGTTGTGGATGATGTAGGAATTGTGGAACAGCGCCTTAACGCCAACAGGGCTTTTGTGAGACCCGGTGATATCAGTCTGAATTTGTTTAAATCCGCCACAAGCCGCCTCGAATACAACAACACAACCTGGTGTTATAATTACGGCCTTAATATCACCGATGAAATCCGGCCCAATAATGATAATTCCAATGAAGACGTCATGGGGGCCTATACCACAATGTTCATGAGATCGCTGGTTTTGGGCACGACGCTTTATCAGACTTCATCAGACCAACCTGCCAGTGCTGCCGATGTGATCTACCCTGCTACCGGTGACTGGTACACGGGGACCCGATCAGGTCATGTTGGGGCTTATTATGAACACACAAATTTTGATCCAGGTCATTCGCAATTTACCGGTACCGCTCTCGGCAACGCCAGTCAGGTCAGCTATTATAACTATAATTTTGCTGGTGGACTTCTGGAAAATGGTGACAGCACATACGTATTGGAGGCAACTATTCCAAGAGCCCTTTTTGGAGTGGATAACCCCTCGAATGGAGGCCAGATTGGGATCAGATGGATGCCGGCCTGCAGGAATGACGGCGAGACCACAACTGCAGTGACCTATCTGATCGCAGATGTGGATGACCCTGACCTTGGCGATGCGCCGGAACCAACTTATCCAACGCTCTCTGCAAGTAACGGTGCCTGGCATTATCTTGACGGCACAACTTTCTTGGGCGCGAGTGTGGACGCAGATGTAAACGGGCAGGCGAATACTGCTGCTGATGGCGACGATACGCTTGATGGGAATGACGATGAAGATGGAATCAGCTTTACAACGACAATGACGCTCGGACAACAGGCCTGTTTTGATGTGGTGGCATCAGTTAATGGCTATTTAAATGCCTGGGTCGATTTCAATAAGGTCAACGCCTGGTCTGAAACCGGTGAACAAATATTTTCAGACCAATATCTCGCAGCGGGGATTACCAATTTATGTTATACGGTGCCCTCCGACGCAGTGATCGGATACACTTACCTGCGTTTCCGGTTCAGCAGCGATAACCCTGCGGGTTCAATGAGTTACACCGGTAAATGGAACAACGGTGAGGTGGAAGACTATCGGGAGAGTATCGGCTATCCTCTGGGTATTGATGATCAGTCTGATCTACCCACTGATTATAAATTGGCAGTTCCGTATCCGAATCCCTTTAATCCCGTTACCCATCTTGAATATCAGGTACCCGAAAGGGCTGCTGTTTCAATTATCATCTATGACATCACAGGCCGCCAAATAGAAACTCTCGTAAATCAGGTTTTCTCTGCAGGAACGTACGCTATCGACTGGGATGCAGATCTCTATCCCGGTGGACTTTATCTGGCAGTCATGCAGTCGGGCACAATTCTGAAAAAACAAAAATTAGTTCTGCTGAAATAAGTTTAACTCCTCCCCGGACAGGGACTCCGGTTGAATAGACGGGAGTCCCTTTCCAATTTTAATCCTGGAATAAACAAATTGTGCGATTCTCTTTATTCTGCAATAATAATTTTCAGATAAATTCTCCTCCAATATCCTCCATTGCTGATATATTCGCGTCATGGAATGGCTGAAAAACAACAGGATTAACCCTATGGAGGAATCGAAGATCGTCATTGAGAAAACAATCCAAACAGGACTAAACAAACACATGCTAAATAGATTCATGAAAGGGTGCGTTTTAATTTCTGTCGGGCTACTGATTTTCACAGGCTGTGCGGGAAATCGTCTACAGTTTTTGCATGGAGCGGAAGAAAATCGTCAGGCACTTGATATCCAATCCCGTCCGAAGCCCATGGAGATCTATCTCGATGGAGAGTTTTTAGGAGTGACACCCGTCAAAGCTACTCTGTGGTTCAGAAAGCAGGATTCCATTATGATCAGTGCCTTGGGTATTGGAAGGGATACAACTCAACGTAGTCTGACCATCAGTTACGGTTCTGTCCCCCGGAGGCTTACCTTTTATTCCAGCTCTCAAGGCCAATCCGTGGAAAGCCCTTTATTGGCTGATACGGAAGATGTCGGTTCCGAGAATATCCCCAACTCAATGAATGATCTCATGGCGACTGATGCCAATGGTCAGATAGCCTCCGATTGTATATTGCCCGTCATCCATTTTGCCTCCAATGACGATCACATAAGTGAAATTGATCAAGCGCAATTGAAGGCTGTGGAAAACATCCTGCAATCAGAGCCGGACTATCATCTCGAGATTCATGGGTATGCCGATGAAAGGGGCACAGACGCCTATAACCAACAGTTATCTTTAGGGAGGTCCAGAGCCGTCTATAGACTGTTGACCGAGTGGGGCATCGACGACTCCCGGTTAAATGTTTACGGCCATGGAGAAGTCACCGCCCTGCAATACGATGGTTTTGAGCTGAAATATTCAGAAAACCGCATTGTGCTCTTCCGCTTATATCGGCCAGGCACAGATGACTGATTCTATTCTTGAACATCAATATCGGCAGCATGAAGATTACTTCGGAAGCGGACCTGATGAACTTCTCACTTTATCTGCTAATTTAATCGATGCGGCAAAACCAGTGCTGGACATCGGAGCCGGACAGGGGCGACATGCAATCTACCTGGCCCGTCAGCATTATAAAGTGCAGGCACTCGAGCCTGTGGCAGAGGCCTGTAGATTCATTTCACAACACTCGGATGAAAGCCGACTGGAGATTGATATCCGGCAACAGGAATTTTCAACTTTTTCAGCTAAACGGAGCAGTTATTCAGCAATTTTAATTTTCGGTCTGATCCCTCTTTTGACATGGGATAAGATTACGGAACTTCTTAAAAAAACAGCCAGCTGGATTGCACCGGTCGGACTTCTGTTCGTCACGGCCTTCACCATAAAAGATCCTGCGTTTGCCCGTCATTCACGTAAATGGAAGATGTGTGGTAAAAACTCATTTACGTCACCGGAAGGAGAAGTGCGAACTTATCTTGAAACAGATGAACTGAAAAATTTATTATCCGCTTACAAGGTCGTGCGTTACAGGGAAAATTGGGGTGCTGAACATCATCACGGTGACGGTCCCCTGCATCGACACCACTGGGCTGAAGGTCTGTTTGAGGTGCAGTAGTATATTTATTATCTCTGATGACGCCTCTCGATGAAGGAAACGACCAAAAGAATTCTATAACATGCAGTATCGTCGTTGAAGCTTCCATCGAACAGGTCTGGCAGGCCTGGACAACAGCCGAGGGCATCAAATCTTTCTTCGCGCCAGAATGTGATATTGAGTTATGCGTAGGTGGCCGCTATGAAATTTATTTTAATCCCGAGGCGCCACTCGGCGAGAGAGGCGCAGAAGGTACCAGAATACTAGCTCTGCAGCCCAATAAAATGCTCTCTTTCGCCTGGAATTCACCCCCTCATTTGCCTGAAGTTCGCTGGCAGCACACCCAGGTCACTATCAGACTCGAAGACTTGGAAAAAACCAGACAATGGTAAACCTGATCAATGATGGTTACGGTGTTGGGGGACAATGGGATGAAGCGCTGGCCTATTTCAGGAGAGACTGGGGAGAAATTTTTCTGCCACGGCTCAAAGACTCTTTTTTATCAGGTCCCGTGAACCGGGACACAAAACAATAACGAATTACCGACGGGTTATTGCGGCTCAATCGGGCCGGACACCCCACCGTCTTTTCCAGAAAACAAGTTAAGCAGAAAGTACAGAGCAAGACTCACCAGCAGTCCCGGATAGAGGGGCTCAACCCCCAGTGGGTAAACAGGCTCACCGTTCGTCTTTGAATAAAAACCAATCCCAAACCATATTATGCAAATCAGAAGCGAGAGGGACATGACCAGCACTGGTTTCTTCAGAGGCTTTCTGTACATTGCTCCGACCATGGGCACCACCAATACCGGTATGGAAAAAGTCCCGATGGTGTACCAGATATCAATCGCGTGGGGGAAAAACCGGGCAATCGCAATGGATAAAACAGCGGTAACCAGTATGGCCAATTGGGTCAGGCGCATGGTTTGAACTTTTAGACCGGGGCCTGCAATGATTTCCGGCAGATCCTTTCCCAAAGTATAGGCAGAGATGAAGGTAAAACTATCAATGGTGGACATCACGATAGCAAACAGAGATACGAGGAAAAAACCTCGCGTGACCGGTGGAAGCAGCACCTCTGCCAGTTCCAGATAGGGACTGCCGGTGATATCAGCCGGGAGAATTGCAGAAGCGTAAATCCCCGTAAAGACGGTCATAAAATCGAAGAGAAGCCAGAACAGAATAGAGATTTTCAAGCCTTTTTGGACATCGAGCACATTATTGCTGGCGTAGCAGCGTTGGTAAAAACCCGGATCAATAAAAGTGATCAAAGCAATAAAACCCCAGATAAAAATATAGGTCCAGCTGAAATTGCCGGGAACGGAGAAGGCATAGGCCGGAGCATGAGTTTTGAGGTAATGATAGCCGCCATAATGGGAAACCGCCATGATAAGAATGAAAGCAAAGCCGCTGAACATGAGCACGAACTGCAGTTTATCGGTGCGGACTACCGATGAAAATCCCCCTCCAATGGCATAGATGACGGAAAACAGAGCTCCCAGTTCCAGGGCTGTAATCTCCGGGATATCCCATAAATGCCGGAAGAGCTCTCCGAGCATTTTTAGATATGGGGCGGGGGAGACCATCAGAAATACGAAAAACAGACCGAACAACGCCGTTGCCCTGCCGTACTGATTGTTGAGAAATTCAGGGATAGTTCGCACCTTCATATCATAGATCTTCGGGGCGATGAATTTTAAAAACAGCAGGGCCGCCACATAATAAAACACTCCGAAAATGATCCAGGTGACGATGCCGTTGTGAAACGAAACTCTGCCGATTTCCAGAATGCCGCCGTACCAGGTAGTGACCAGGGTCGCCACGAAGGCCGGAATGGTCAGACGCCGTCCTGCAAACAGATAAGAATTCATATCTGTATCAGAGCGTTTATAGAGTCCGATCAATAGCGTCGCCAGCAGATAGATCAACACCAGATCTTCCTGTGGAGTGATACCATCCATCAGATCAAATATGGGCTGATAAGCCGGGGCTAATTTATCGAGAAGGGTTTGCCACATTGTTTTAAATAATAAGGATCATTACAAATTGTTTATCCGGTCACGCATAGCCGGAACGGGCGATGAGCTAAAAGTTATAGTTGAGCTCAAGATACATATTGCGGGTCGCCCCCGGCCAGTAATAACCGCCATAATAGCTATATCCATAAGTTGAGTATAATTTATCAAAAATATTATTCACCGTAAAATTGAGCTGTACCTTGCTGCACTTTATCCAAATACCAGAATTCATGATCGCAAAGGGTTCGATGGATAATTCCCTTGAATTCCGGTCATCAATATACTGACGCCCCACATATTTAACCAATAGAGAGAGTCCCATGATTCGGTTTGGTGCAAAGTTAGCCGAAAAATTAAATAGCTGTCGGGGTGTATTCATCAACTGGCGGTTTTTCAACGCTCCCCCAGCATAGTAATTAGAGGAGAACGAGCCGTTGATATTGACGGAAAGCCATTCCGTGAATTTTAGGGATGTCTCAAATTCTAAGCCTGTGTGAATCGTTTTATCAGCGGATTGCACCTCGAATTGGGTTTCTTCAAAATTATAAATATCCGTCAGAACCTCATTTTGATAATGGATGAGATAGTAATTTACCTTCAGAGATCTTTGGCCGGTATGATGGTCAAAACCCACCTCAAAATCAGAGATTTTTTCCGGTTGGGCTGCCCTCGGGCTATCCCAAACATCATCAGCATTCAGGATCTGGTCGTCGGCAGGTTCTTTTCTGGCAATGCCGTAATTGGTGAAGAGAGAAAATTCCTCTGTCATCGTGTAAAAAACACCAAAACGGGGATTGAAAAAATCCCAGTTGGCCGAGATCTGATAGCCCGGGAAATGCCCTATTTTCTTCTGGTCCAGATTCCAGTGATGATGCTGATATTGCAGGTCCAGCGTCAGATGAACGTCCGCGAGAGAATACACAAAATGGTTGAAAACCGTGGTTGAAAATTTCGTACCGGTGTATTGATAATATTCGTAAACATCAGGAAGTATTGCTCCAAGAATTGGGTCAGAAACCTGCAAAACTTCGCCAAAGTGATTCCCCGAATACTGTCGTAATTCTAAGCCCAGATCGTTGCGAAAGTGACCTGCCTGAAAAGTTAAAGTTGGGACCGATCCATAGTAAACATTCCGGATCCATTTTCGGCGCATCAGGTCAGTCTCGAGATTCCACTCCAGCGAGTCTGGGTATTCATCGTTGATATCGAGATTGTAGCTGTAATAATCCCGCCCGTATTTTTGTACCTTGTAATATCCTGATCCCTTCACCAAATAAAGTGTATTCTTAAAAGAATATTTTTCGTTGAGCCGGACCAGGCTGTTCAGGGAGTAGATCTGTTGCAGGAAATCATCGGTGAAAGGTATCGTCCAGTCCATTTTGCCTCTTCTCAATGTGCGATCTGACAAGAGGTCTCCGGAAATCCCGTCCCACTGTAGACGGCTCACTTCTTTGCCGATGTTCATGCGGAGCTGATGGGTTAGTCCCCCGGTGTTAAATTCCAGTCCCCCAAAGAATGAACTTTGATCGGATTTGGAATCCTGGCGGTATCCGTCCGAGGTAATGGCTGATCCACGCAAGCTTAAGCTCCGGTTCTTCCCCAGGCGGTCACCCGACTGGTATTCCAGCCGATATTTATGAGTGTTATAAGAGCCTGTCAATGCGGCCAGTGACCAGCTTTCAGTTTCTGATCGGATAACTGTTTCAACATTTACAGAGCCACCGAACGCTGCTGACCCGTACAAACTGTTGCCCACGCCTCGTTGGATTTCAACATCTTTGGCATTGCTGAGAATATCCCCATGGTCCACCCAATAAACCTGGTGGCTTTCGTTGTCATTCAGTGGCACGTTATCCAGCATGACAGCGATCCTGCTCTGATCAAACCCCCGGATAGAAACATAGGAATAGCCCGTACCGTTTCCCGATTCGCTGTAGGCATAGATCCCCGGCTCGCCAGACAGGAGCATGGGGACATCTTCGACGGTATAGCGGGAATGGATCTCGTCTGCCGTGAGCGTTGAGTAGGAAACAGGAGTCACCCCCGGCACGACCCGTGTTGTGGAAATGGACATCTCCGGCAAAACAATCTCCCTGGGCTGCAGATGGATGACAGGGGGGAGTAATTGCGCCGGGTAGGCTGACTCTTCATAGCCGATGTGAGTAAAGTGAAGTTCTGTTTTTTGGGATGGTACCTGAAGATGAAACCAGCCCTGGTCATCCGTACTGGTTCCCAGAGAGTCCTCTGAGGTAATGTTGACTTTCACAAGGGGCAGACCGGTTTTACCATCGATAACTCTGCCGGTAATGAGCTGCTGACAAAAGAGATGGGATAAAAGCAGTATTAAGATTAGAGAATAAGTTTTCATGTATTTCCTCCGCTAGAATTACCTAGATCAGGTTCAAGGGTTTTTTCTCAGCCATTCATCTTCGGACACAGGATCTTTATGAATGGCACCCCTAACAATCGCTTAAAATTACGAAGTTATCAATATATCCGGGAGCGGAAAAGTTGAAGGTAGACGATTTTATGGAAGAATATACTTTGCCGACAAATCTTTATCAAATTCTGTCAGTAGTCCTTCATGAGTTCGTGAGACCAGTCAGGTTGGCGGATTGCTCCTGCTGGCAGAAATTCCCGGAAAACGGGTTTAATATCCAGGACCGGTGTGCCGTTGATGGCATCGAGATTGGAGACAATTAATTTTCGTGCTTCTACCCTGATCAGGCGTACAATGGTGGCTCCCAGGTGATTGGGTCTGTTTTTCTTACGCTGAGCAAAGATCCCCACTTCAGGCCAGAGCGGATTTCCTCTCGGGTGCGCGCTGCCGGTGATCGTTTTTTCAGCGCTGTGGAAAAAGAAGATGATCTCCAAATGAGAAAATTCCTCAATACCCTGCAAGCACTCTGCCGGGAGATGGTCGGATAAAATGATCTCGGATGTGATCGTATCCCAATCGCCGTCCACGATTTCAGTGCGTTCATTTTTCACGCGGGCAACCGCTTCCAACTGTATCAAGTTCTTCATTTTGTAAACTTCCAATTCAATATTGATTGACGTAGCGGGATGGTCAGATCAAGCGGACATCCGTGAGGATTTCCAGTAAAGCGGGACCTTGGTGATTCAGAACCTGCCGGAGTTTTTCAATCAGCGTGCTTCGGTCTGTCACCCGAACTCCCAGGGCTCCGCAGCCGTTTGCGTATTCTGCAAAGTCAGGATTGACCAGCTTTGTTGCCCAGACGTCAAATTCACCGGCGCGCTGTTCCTTGGAGATCTTCCCCGGCTCATTATTGTTCAGGAGGATAATTTTGATAGGCATTTCATATTTTACGGCAGTGGACAGTTCCGCCATGTATTGGCAGAATCCTCCGTCACCGGCCACGGCAATGATGGGTCGCTGATCGCTCACAGCAGCCCAGACTCCCATTGAAGCTGGTAAAGCAAAACCGATTGATCCCAGGTATCCGGACATGAGAAAAGTGTGCTGCTGACTTGCAAAATATCTTCCCAGCGAATAGGCATTGTTACCGACATCCACACATACGATAGCATCCTGCTGCAACTCTTTACTGAGGGCATCAAAAACAGCGATAGAACTGATTCCCATGCCTCTGTCTTCCAGGAGACGTTTCTGTTTTTCTTTCTGCCAGATGGTTTTTCGATCGGCAATTTCAGCTTTGTGATCCACGTGGTCACTCACGGGTGTCAATTGCTTTGTCAGTTTAGAGACTGTAATTGAGATATCCCCCCAGACGGGTACATCGACCTTGTGAAATTTGGCCAGTGCAAGTGGGTCGAGATCGATCTGAATTGTGGGTATTTTAGGAGTGATCCCCGTATGATTTGAAAATGATGCCCCGATTACCAGCAAGAGATCGGCTTCGTTCATAAACCAGGAGGCGATGGGGGTGCCGCTCCGCCCGAGAACACCGCATCCCAGCGGATGGGCGTCAGAGATCTGCCCCTTGGCTTTGAAGGTGGTCATCACCGGGCAATTGAGTTTTTCTGCCAAAGCAATGACTTCTTTCATCACATAACGAGCACCGTGACCCACAATGATGGCAGGACGATGTGAATGATCGAGTAACTCGAGTGCTTTTTGAAAAGATTCTTTTGGTGGGGAAATAGTAAGTCGTGCCATTCTCCCCTCAGGAGTTGCCGCTTTATTGCTCTCGCCGGCTGGGATCGTTTGAATTTCATCCGGAAAGGTGAGATGAGAAACTTCCCGATTCAGGATGGCCTGTTTGACGGCGAGGGACATTAACTCCCCATGGTCGCTGTTTTGCTCAACTCTGTGGTTGAATCGGGCAACCGGATCGAAGGCCCGGACCAGATCGACCTCCTGAAAATTACCGGTGCCCATCACCTGTGTGGCGACCTGCCCGGTGAGAGCTAAAACCGGAGCCCGATCCACTTTTGCATCCCAGAGTCCTGTGTACATATTTGTTGACCCGGGACCGGCAATGGCTAAGCAGGCGGCAGGTCTTCCTGTCAATTTCCCGTAAGCGGAAGCAGCAAAAGCGGCCGCCCCTTCGTGTCTGACTCCAAAATATTTCAGATTGCCCTTTGACTCCTGCCGGCGCAGGGCATCCGCAAGACCTAAGTTAGAATGGCCCACCATGCCGAAGACCCGGTTGACTCCCCAGTTGACCATGGTTTCTACCATGATGTCGGAGATTGTGGTTTTGTGGGCTTCCGTTTCGGGGAGCCCGATATAAACGGCATCATCCTCAATTTTCAGTTCGAATTTCTCGAGGCCATCATTGTAGCCCCCGGGCGGCAATCCGGTACAGGGATGATAATCCCAACCATGCCAGGGGCAGCGCAGCATTCCATTTTCGATACTACCCTCGCCCAGAGGTCCGCCCTGATGAGGACATTTGTTTTCCAGCGCCGTAAATTTTCCGTCAAAATGGGTCAGGCAAAGATCTTTGTTTCCGGCCGTCACCGTCATGACTCGTCCTTCCGGGAGCTCATCATTGTGATCAAGTATTTTGTACCAAATGATATTTTTTGCCATATTGCCCTTTTTGAACTTATGAATGATTATTTTGTTAATTGAAATCCCCAAAACTGTTGGCTTTCATGCTGAAGATTTAGTCTGTCTTTCGAATGAAAATACAACTTTGTATCGAAGCCTCACAAGCTTCTAAATTCTTGAAATTGGCTGCAAAATAGGTATCCCGGTTAACAATTTACCCCCTTAGGAATAGAGATAAGGCAAAGATAATTCATTTCGGAGTACCCTTTCAAATGTTCTAATTTTGAAATACCGGATTGCCCCCGGTTCATAAGATATGCTGACTTTTGAAAAAAAATATTATGCCCAGGGATTTGAGCGTATCGCCGGGATCGACGAAGCCGGAAGGGGACCCCTTGCGGGTCCTGTTATGGCCGCAGCGGTTGTGCTGCCAAAAGACATCGTACTTGACGGTGTCAGGGATTCTAAAAAGCTATCAGCCAGGAAGAGAGAACAGCTGTTTGACAGGATCAGTGAGTCTGCACTTGAAATTGGGATTGGCATCGTCCATGAACGAAAAATTGATGAAGTCAATATACTGCAGGCTACCTATATCGCCATGCGCAAGGCAGTGGGGAGTCTGCGTCAACATCCGGAAGTGCTGCTCGTGGACGGGCATCATGCGGATCTGCCGGGATACAGGCAGGAGAGCATTATTAAGGGTGATGACCGATCGCTGTCCGTTGCGGCAGCCTCCATCATTGCTAAGGTTACCAGAGATAGAATGATGCTGCAATATGATAAAGTCTATCCGGAATATAGTCTGAAAAAAAATAAAGGTTATGGTACCCGGCAGCATCTGGAAGCCCTTGAAAAATTCGGGGCCACACCCATTCACAGGAAATCCTTCAATCCGGTCAGACGATACCTGCCCACCTTTGCAGATCTTAAAGACAAGCGCAGACTCGGTCGCCTGGGGGAGCGGCTGGCAGCGGGTGGGCTCATCAAATTGGGCTGTGAAATATTAGACCTTAATTATAATGTACCTCAAGTGGGAGAGATCGACATCATCCACCGTGAGGCGGATGATATTGTATTTTCAGAAGTCAAAACCCAAATCATTAGCCGGGACTGGGGGAATCCTCTTGACCAGATTGACGGCCGTAAGCGGGATTGCATCCTTGCCGCCGCCGGCATGTATCTTGAGGAAAAAGACATCGTTCAGAATGTCCGCTATGATGTAATTTCCGTGCAATTTTATGGTTCAAAACCAGTCATTAAACGAATTAAAAGTGGACTTTCCGTTGTATAAAAAATTCATTATTCTCTTTTCTGCTGCCCTTTTGCTGGGCAGAGTTCCGGATGCCGCCGGTTATAACGGGGCTGTTACTTCCTCCAGTGATCTGGCAACACAAACCGGAATTGATATTCTTAAAGCAGGCGGTAATGCCGTTGACGCCGCCATTGCCGTGGGGTTTGCCCTTGCCGTGACTCATCCCGCCGCCGGAAATATCGGGGGTGGCGGTTTTATGGTGATCAGACTGGCGGATGGTACGGTGACCACCATCGATTTCAGGGAGAAAGCCCCATACAAAGCCTTCCGCGATATGTTTTTAGATGAAGAAGGAAATGTCATCCCCGGGAAGAGCATGGAAACTTCCTGGGCTGCAGGCGTCCCCGGAACTGTAGATGGCTTTGGGCTGGCTCACCAAAAATATGCCCGGCTCTCCTGGAAAAAGCTGATAGCTCCTGCAATCAATCTCGCCCGGAAAGGGTATGATCTTCAGTATCAGGATGCCGATAGACTGAATTCCAAAGCCGACTATCTGGCAAGAGACTCCGAAAGCCGCAGAATATTTACCAAATCTGCTCCCTTCAAAATTGGTGATAAACTGGTTCAAAGAGAGCTGGGAAAAACGCTCAAACGGATCAGCTCAAAAGGACCCAGGGAATTTTATGAAGGCAGAACAGCCGCAATGATAACCAACTGTATGCAAAGGACAGACGGTCTGATCGCTACTGAAGATTTGAAAAATTACCATGCCGTGGAGCGGCCTCCCATAGCATTTGACTATCGGGGATATAAAGTTTACACCATGCCCCCGGCATCCTCAGGCGGTGTAGTGCTGGCCGAGATACTGAATCAGCTTGAAAATCTCGATTTGAATTCGATTCCCTACCATGGAGCAGATCATCTGCATTATATGGTAGAAGCCGAGAGAAGAGCCTACGCCGACCGGGCACATTTTCTGGGAGATATGGATTTTGTCACGATCCCCCTGGATGAATTGATCTCACAGGAATACGCCGATTTGCGCTGGTCCGATGTGGATTCAACTCAGGCCACTCCCAGCAGTGCGGTCACCCATGGGAATCTGCCTTTCGTTTATAATGAGCCTGATGAAACGACCCATTATTCTGTGGTGGACAAATGGGGCAATGCTGTCTCTGTTACCACAACCCTGAACGGTTGGTTTGGGAACGGAATCACCGTTGATGGGGCTGGATTTCTTTTGAACAATGAAATGGATGATTTCTCAGCAAAACCCGGTGTCCCCAATAGTTTCGGATTGGTAGGGGCTAAAGCCAATGCTATCGAACCGGGGAAACGAATGCTTAGTTCTATGACACCCACCATTGTTGAGACTCCCGGCGGAAAATTGTTTCTGGTGCTGGGCTCTCCCGGAGGATCCACCATCATTACGACAGCCGCACAGATTATTTCTAATGTCATCGACTATGGAATGAGTATTGAGGATGCGGTGGAATCTCCGCGTTTTCATCATCAATGGCTCCCGGACTACGTCAGGATTGAACCCAACAGTTTTTCAATGGAAACGTTGCAGCTGCTATCGGAGCGCGGTTATCAATTTTATATGCGCGGTTCTATTGGTGAAGCCAATTGTATCGAGGTTGATACAACACTCATGATAATCAATGCCTCGGGTGACAGCAGAAGAGGCGGAACCGCCAGGGCCTGGTAAAGTATAAGCTCTCAATTTTACAGAAATCAATAATGAAAAATCATCAATCAAATAACAAGTTTTTAGGATTAAGCCATAATTTTTGGGTAGAGCTGAAAACCATGCTGGTCCTGATCATCATAGCCCTGACGATCAAAGCCACTTTGGTGGAGATCTATGTTGTGCCTACAGGAGATCAGAAGATCACACGTCTGA
>CAZIYQ010000046.1:0-15567 GCA_964543505.1 uncultured bacterium
CCATCCTGATAGACCACTCCGATATTGATCTTGGTGGGGATATCCTGGGCTCGACTTAGAGCCGTGAAAAGAACCGTATGCTCGCTGCAGTCCCCCTCCTGATTGTCCAGGACCTCCAGCGCTGATGAAAAGTTGACCACAGGCCATTTCTTCAGTGTCCTGAAAACCCACTCCCGCAGAGCCCACACCTTTGCAGCTTCATCCTGCCCCTGCTGAACGATATCTGCACTCTGCTGGCGAATGCGCGGATGATCGGACTGAATGAACTCATTTGCCGAGAGATATTGCAGGCTGTCGGAGAGAATTTCAGTGTACGGGGCGGTATCGATCTTTACTGTGAGGGGTTCCGTGCCAAGTACCGTCTGGCGGGGCGAGTTGATACTTTCAAGATAGGCCGGAGCCATGCCATCCAGTTCAATGGTCATTGATTTTAATTTTCGGGGATTAACAATCACTTTATCCGCCGGGATTGCATAGGCTCCCAGCAGGTCGAAGGGTTTGTCATCGTTTTCTGCGGTGAGGGCCAGCTCGGGTGTTGTGCGTTCCATCACCATGCCCATGATGGTCTCTTCGCGATAGGTCTGGCCGTCATCATCCAGCCAGAGCGTGGAGGGGATATCCTTGAAGACAATTTTCAGTTTGTTCAAACGGTAGGTGGTTCCGTGAACAGCCACATCTTCTTTTCCGAGATGGGTGATGAGCAGATCGCCCACATCCATATTCATGGGGTCCAGAGCAGGCAGCCGGAGGGTCTCTCCCTCGCGTATTCCCTGCCGGGCGATGATGGCCTGAATTCCCTCCGATGAATAGAGGTCTTCCGGCACTGTGAGCTCGCGCCGGGTCGTATCGCTGCCATGAATGAAAACCAGTTTGAGCAGGTCATCTGACTTCTCTGCGGTGATGATTGTGGAGTACAGATCCGACACGAGTTTGGCGACGACCGATTGCAGACGAAACAATGTATCTACTTTTGCCCGCGTGTCCAGCATCAATTTGGCTTCCATCCCGGCAATGGCCACTTGTAGCTGACTGCGGTTGTCGATCAGATAGCCCTCCACCCCGAGATTCTGTACAGAATTCACAGAATACCCCATGCGGTTGCCGTTCTGGTAGATGGTCATCCATTCAGAATCTGTTGGGATATTAGAGATGCCGGTTTCCAAAGAAGCATAGTTCATTTTGCTTGATTTTTGAAAATAGGAATGCGAAAGCAGGATGCCCATTAGTACCGCCCAGATACCGATCAGGATGATGAGATAGACTTTGTGCAGATTTCGGCTCACGATTTCTGCCCGTCGATTTTGCGTTCCAGTAATTTCAGGAGCTGAAGCGTTACTTCGTAATTGGAGGACCAGCCCTCCCAATAACAGGGCAACATACCGATGCCTGTAGAAGTGAGAAACGCCTCGCTCATGCTGTCGATCTCGGCATGCGGAACATAGGTTTCCAATACCGTCAGTGAGTTCGTCTCGGCCAGTTCTATTACCGTGTCCCGCATCACTCCAGGGAGAACGCCTAATTCAAGGGAGGGCGTCATTATGACTCTGTCCTTGATGAAAAAGATATTGCGGATTGCACATTCCGTGACAATTCCTCTGCGATTGACAAAGACCGGTTCGTAGGCTGCTTGACGTTCGGCTTCTTTCTTGGCCAATAGATTCCCGACGTAGTTCATCGATTTGATAGCCGGATTAAAGCGGATGAGCGGGTAATTCTCTTCGCGCAGAAACACAACTTTCGCCGGAGCCTGGGGCATGGGAGACAGGGACCGAATACTCAAATATACACCTGCTGGGCCATCAAATTGCCAGGGTGAACCCTCCACCATGCCCCGGGTGATCATCAGCCGCAGCAAGCCCGATGCAATGTTGTTTCTTTGGATGCAGTCATTCAGGAGGCCCAGAAAGTCATCGTTATTTTGGGCAGGGTGCAGCTGCAAAATTTTGAGACCCGCCTGCAGGCGCGCCAGGTGTTTTTCAGGCCGGAAAAGCCGTCGGTTCTGAAAACGGATCGTCTCGAAAAGCCCATCGCCGTAAACAAATCCCGCATCGTTAAAGGGAACTACTGCCCGGGATTGGGGAAGCCATTCACCATTGATATATACGATTCTATCCGCCATTGGAGTTTCCTTTCTTTTCCAGGGGTGACTTTTTGAAGTCACCAAAAGTAGTGTAATTCAATATTTGCGGAGACGGAATTGCGTACGAAAAGACCTTGTGCTCTTTCAGCCATTTTTGAAGGCCTGTTTTTTTCACTTCGTGCAAAGGGACTTTGAAGCGGCGGCCCTCCACTCGCCGACTGATCAGCGGCAGTTCGGGTGGAGTCCAGCTGAGCTCATTGCCAAACAACCTGAAGAGATTGGCGATCACATCTTCGTCCCAGTCCGGGTTAAATTGGTACTGGCGGCTGCGCAAACCGGAATGTTTACCTTTTAATTTACCACTGCGAGAATTGGCACCGGCCGCTTTGAGCCGGGGGTAGAGCAATTCGTCAACTCTTTTTTCAAAAGTTTTGCTGTCGATTCGCTTAAAAAGCCAATCCCAGTCGTATCCCTGCAGAGAAGTTCTCCAGTTCTTCACATTTTCAGGATAATGCTGGATTTTCAACCAAACGGCATCCGCCTGCAGTACCAACAGCCTGGCCATGAGTGATTTTTCGATGGAAAGATTGTTCAGCCAAAGTAAATAGATCAGCGTTGAAAACGGATACTTTTTCTTAAAATCAGCTGCCGTGAGTTTCGAGAGAATGTTAGGATTACAGGATGTCTCAAACCCCTGTGGCGTTTCCCCATCGAGGGAGATGATGTGACCTCCGATCGCCCGCCCCTGTAGCGGCAGAATGTTCAGGTCAACCCAGATGAGTTCCTTACGGGCTTGCCGGGCGGCATCCGATATCCACAGGGAAGTAAGATCGTAATATCCCTCCAACTGCCAGTTGAGCTGATGATGCAGGAGAGAAGCGCAGATCAGTCCGTCGTAATCGGCGGATGTAATGAAATGATGATTGCGTTCCCCCAGCCAGGGATAATCTGAAATGATCTTTTTCCGGTCGAAAACCATAGATAAAAGCTAAAAGTGTTTCAGCGCATCTTCGCAGTCAAATTACAAATTGTTTCGCTACCCGATTCAGGTAATGCCACCTTTCTCCACCTCAGCCGTGATGAAGCATGCCATCGCTTGTTTTTATTGGGATAGGGGATTTTTGTGATAAATGGGATGAGTGTGTCGGGGCAATTCATAGTCGATAATGAAGTTACATCCACTTTATTCATTGTCTCCCGGGGAAACAGGTCAGCACGACACATCTGTCTGAAGACAACATATAAAGTGTTTCATATTATGGCACTCCGTTAAATTCTGTTGTTATTTACGGTTTAGATCATGAAATCAAAGAATTATTGATGAATGATTATTTAAATTTTTAATATATCGTAAAATTAATAGGAGAGACGAGATGAAATCAATAACACGCACTACCTTATTTGCCGTGCTCATTTTAGCAATGACTTTACCGCTACAGGCTGAAGACCTGGGGGTGAAGCTACAAAACCTGATATCAGATAATGCTCATGGCTTCCTTGCCCCTGCCCCCACCGCCTTCGGCAGCGATATCAATTCAGGCACATTTCACACGGCCGCCAGCCACAAATTTCTGGGATTTGATTTCACACTGAATGCCAGCCTGACCGAAATACCGGATGCCGATTTGAATTTCAATTTTATCCTACCAAATGAAACCCTGCCTTTTACCGTCCCCTTTATGGGAAGTAGCGTTGACGTGAATTTGTCTCTGGATGATCTTTACGAAGATGACCGCTCTGTGCCAACAATCTTCGGTTCAAAAACTGGCGGCTCGATTGACGTGGATGAACAAAAAGCAGAGAATGTCATTGCCCAGCAAATCAGCGATCAGACCGGGTCCCCTGTTGAATACGTTATTTCCAATGCCGGTCCCGCTATTATTGCCGAGATCCAAGCCGCAAATCTCACGCCAATCATAACACCCGGAGGCATTGATTTGAGCCTCGTTCCAATGGTAATCCCCCAATTTGCTGTGGGACTTCCATTTGATCTGGAAGTCATGTTGAGAGGATATCCCGAAACTAATTTCGAAAATATCGGGAAAGTTTCATTCCTCGGTTTCGGCGCAAAAATTGGCCTCAATCAATTTATCCCGCTGCTGATTCCATTTTTACCACGCTTTTCTGCAGGGTACTATCAGACCAACCTCACTATCGGTACAATTCTGGATGCATCCAATACGATTCTCAACTTGCAGGCCAGCAAGGCCATCCCCTTCATTACGGTCTATGGCGGATACGGAATTGAAACCAGTAGCATGGACGTCAGCTATGACTATGAAGACGTCAGCTATAACTATGAAGACGGCACCCGGACGGTACAGAATATTGCCTTTACGATCGACGGTAAAAACAAAAACCGAATTACTGCGGGTGCACGATTTAAACTGGGTGTGCTTAGCTTAAATGCCGACTACAGCCAGGGTGAATATACATCGTACAATCTCGGCTTGGGAATTACACTGCGTTAAGTTTGCGAAGAGTCTAGCAGAGGCAAGATTAACCTGATGAAAATCTTTAAAACGGGGGGTGGACAGCCCTCCGTTTTAATTCAGTTTTTTCGCCAATATGATCCTCTCCACATCCCGGAAAGATTTTCCTGAGTAGGCATTGGAGGCTTCAACCACCAGCAGATACTGACCCACGCGGCACTTTCTACCCGAATCGTTTTTCCCATCCCATCTTAAAATACCCTCCATGCCGGTGTGAATTCCCGCTGCCAGCGTAATCATTTTGCGGCCTCTCACATCATAAATATCAGCCAACAGAGTAGCCTCCGTGAAAGGCAGATGATAGGCAATTGTGAGTTCATCTTCGAACCCGTCTGCATCCGGCGAAAATGGGTTGGGCGACAAACTGACAGCCGTCCGCGCTTCCAGGTCGGGCACATACAGGGAGTTAACTCCTCCCGGCGTTGAACCCCCACTCGCTGCACTGCTACCCCAGTTGGCCGGGTCGTTGGAATCAATATACCAGGTGATCCTCTCCAGCGAATATCCCTGACCACCACCCCAATTCGGATCGTACTGCACATGATCGATGAGCCTGTGACAGGGATCGAATAAAAAGATGTCATCACCGGAGTTGTTCAGTCCCGGGAATCTTGCAAAATACAAAGCATCTGTCAAGCTGGAATCACCCGAAACAACACAATAGGCACCGGGCTCCAAAATAAAATGATCCGCTATATCAGTATCGGAGTTTTCATCATCCGCAATTTGCCATCGATACAGATCAGTACTTTCACTCATGACATTGACCAGTTCAACCCACTCAGGTTCACCTGACAAGGGGCTGTACTGAATTTCGTTGATCAGCAGCGAACGGTAATTTGATTTGATGCGGACTTCATGCCAGAGGCTGTCGTTGGCGGTGTTATAATCCGTGTTGGCTGAAATTGTCAGTAAATACGGAACGACCCCGGGAAGTGAGCCGTTGACCTGATATTCTCGTTGAGTAGATAATCCCATCGGAAGAAAGACAGAATCCATGAGGATCCCATTCATTTTCAAGGCGCCGGTGATTTCGAACAATCCGTTATTTTCGAGATACACAGAGAGTGTAAATTCCTGCTGTGCCACTGGGAATTGTGGGACATGCGCTGCCGAATCCAGGGCCACATCGATGCGAAAAGACGAAACACTGTTCTCAAACCCCGGTGTACCGTTGAGGTCAAGACTTTGGCGCCAGTTTAGGGGTACTTCCGGATAATCGGCAACGACTCTTTCCAGGGAATAACCATCTTCCCCACCCAGCCAGCTGACGGAAGAGAGAGTATCCCCAAGGGCATCGATCAAATAGACAGAATCACCTGAATTTTTAAGACCATTGCCAATGCTGGCATCATCCACATAAAACAATTGAATACCCGGGGGCAGCAAGTCGTAGTACAGAGACCCTTCATCGTCAACATAATCATTTTCAAATATAACAGCGTAGGAATTGGGCGGTAGCAGAAATGAGTTTCCCTCCAACCCGTCGCTGTAAGCTTCATCGGAGATCAACCAGTTGGTTAGATCAACCGGATCAGCGCTGATATTGTAAAGCTCCACAAATTCGTTGGGTGAATCTCCACCGCTGGGATTGAACATGACTTCTGAAATAATAATCTGGCAGTGGCAGAGGGTGAGTGATATGAGAATGATAATCAGAACCATGGCCGAAAATTACAAATATTACCACCTGTGTACAAGGTTGGATTTTGAAATTATCCAGTACCGCTATAACGATAGATTTTCATTAATGAAAATTTCTCCTATGCCAATGTTTCCTTAAAAGCGCTTATCACCAATGAAACATCTTCTTCAGTGATGCCCGAATGTGTCACGAGTCGCAGCCGGGTACCGCCCGTATCAAAAAATTTGACGCCCTTTTGCGACATGCCCTTTATCAGCTGCAGGGGTGATATCTTTTTTTCATCCACATCAAAATAGACGATATTGGTGGAAACTTTTTTCAGATCGAGATTGATGCCTGGGAGTTTTCCCAGACCTTCTGCAAGACGCCGGGCATTGGCATGATCTTTCCGCAGCTGCTCAACTCCCCTGTCGAGCGTAAAGAGTCCTGCAGCAGCGATGATGCCCGCCTGCCGCATGCCCCCGCCCAGCGATTTACGGATCCTGCGTGCCTTGCTGATGAACTCGGCATCCCCGCAGATGAGAGAACCCACGGGAGCGGACAGGCCTTTAGAGAGGCAGAAAGTCAGGGAATGCACCTGCCCGGCGATGGTTTTCACATCCACTCCGAGAGCCACTGCAGCATTGAAGACCCGGGCGCCGTCCATGTGCAATTTCAGTTTATTACGCCGAGCCACTTCTGCCACGCTTTCGAGATAAGTCAGTTCCAGCGGTGTACCGTAGCAGCGATTATGAGTGTTTTCAAGACAGATCAGCCGTGTGATGGGGAAATGAATATCCCTGGGTCTGATGGCAGCGACCACATTCTCAATTTTTATCGTGCCGTCGTCTTCATTCGCCAGCTGCCGGGAATGGATGCCTCCATAAACCGAGACACCTCCGGCTTCGTAGTAAAAGGTGTGGGATTGATTGCCCACAATAACCTCGTCTCCCCGCCCGCAATGGGACAGAATTGACACGAGATTCCCCATCGTACCGCTGGATACCAGTAGTGCGCTTTCTTTGCCCGTAATTTGGGCAGCCCGCTCCTGTAATTTATTGACTGTGGGGTCTTCATCAAAAACATCGTCCCCAAGGGGTGCCGCCGCAATGGCTGCCCTCATTTCAGCAGATGGCAGCGTAAACGTATCACTGCGCAGATCAATTACTTTCATGTTTCCTCATTCAATTAAAAACTGTTTTTCCCGGCCTCGTCAAAGGTAGGTAATTTGAAAATCATTCACTTTTCAATCTGGGTTGTATCAAAAGTTTACCTATTGAATCCAGGCTTCATCCAATCCATAGAGCCGGTCTAAATTTACGTATGATTCCAATGAGAAAATTATTTTATAATGGCCGCATCCTCACTTTGGATGAACGCCGGCCTGCGGCAAATTCACTGATCGTTAATGACGGTAAAATTGAGGCTATCGGGAAGGATCTGTTTCTTCCTAAAAACACAGCCGAGCCCATTGACCTGCAGAACAACGTGGTTGTCCCCGGCTTAACAGATGCCCACGTTCACCTGCGGAGTCTGGGACAATTTTTAGAGGGATTACAGTTAAATTCTGCTGCCTCGGCTCAGGAAGTTGCTCAGCAGGTTCGGCAGAAATCCAGCGTAATTCCCCCCGGTGTATGGATACTGGGGCGGGGCTGGGACCAGACTAAATGGCCAGGGAAATTCTTCCCCCGGGATGACTTGCTCAATACGGCAGCACCCGGCCATCCGGTCCTGCTCACACGCATTGACGGCCACGCTGTTTGGGTTAATAGGGCGGCAAGAGAGCGGGCGGGATATCATCAGGGCATGACATTGCCCCATGGCGGTGACGTTAAGGGCGAGTGCATCTTCGTTGACAACGCCATAAATCTGATTACGGCCGTTTTGCCTGCAGCCTCTGATGAAACCGTAGAACGCCAGATTCGTCTCGGTGCACGCACTTTTGTCAGCAGGGGACTCACCTCTATTCATGATGTCTGGCAGGACGAGCGCATCATCCGCATCATAAAAAAATTGGTCGATGCCGGTGAATTCCCGCTGCGCTGCTACGGCATGCTGGAGTACAACAACGCAGATCTGCTCGAGGAATTTTTCGCAAACGGTCCCTATCAAAGTGAGCGCTACACCATCAGGGCGGTGAAAGCCTTTATCGACGGTGCTTTTGGCAGCAGAGGGGCAGCTCTGCTGGAACCCTATGCCGATGATCCCGGCAACAGGGGTCTGCTGCTACTCCCACCGGAGGAGCTCAGACAGCTGGCGCGACGCTGCAGAAACGCCGGCTTTCAGCTCTGTACCCACGCCATTGGTGACCGAGGCTGCCGGACTGTTCTGGATGTCTATTCCGATGTACTGGACAAATCTGTCGATCATCGCTGGCGCATCGAACATGCAGAGATGGTCGCCGATGAAGATATTCCGCGATTTAACGAACTCGGCGTAATCCCCTCTTTGCAGCCCAGCCACTGCACCTCAGATATGCCCTGGATTGAGGAGCGTCTCGGTCAGGAGCGAATAAGAAGCATCTCACGATTTAAAACTTTCATCGATCAGGGACTTAAAATCCCCGCCGGCTCTGACTGCCCCATCGAAAAAGGTGATCCGTTGTGGGAATTTTATGCTGCCGTAACCCGGCAGGACCATAGGGGTAATCCACCGGGAGGCTGGCAGCCCACGGAAAAAACGACACGACTCCAGGCCTTGAAAATGCTCACCATCTGGGCGGCTTATGCAGGTTTTTCCGAGCAGCACAGGGGCCGTTTATCTGCCGGATACGATGCGGATTTCACCGTCCTCGATGGTGATATCACAACCTGCGATGATCAAGAAATTCTGGATACAAAAGTCCTCATGACCGTTGTGGCTGGTGGAGCTGTTTATGTCCGATAAGCTGTGCCTGCGGTAATTTTTTTACGAAAAGTAATTTATTCCAGAAAGATGTTTCAGTATTATTGCCATCCTATTTGTAAACCATTAAAATGGTTCGAAATTTTATAGTGTTTTTCGGTCCTATGACTTAAGTCATGGGTTACTTTTAGATCAGGCTTCTTCCTGATCTTCAAAGAGTGTGGTGCTGAGGTAGCGCTCACCTGTGTCAGGCAGGATGGCGACGATCATTTTATCTTTATTTTCCAGACGCTTTGCAATGGCTACGGCAGCATGTACTGCGGCTCCGGAACTGATCCCTGCAAGAATACCCTCTTCTTTCGCCAAACGGCGCGTCATGGCAAAAGCCTCTTCGCTGGAGACTTTGAAAACTTCATCGATGATCTCACGGTTGAGATTTTCGGGAATGAACCCGGCACCGATACCCTGAATTTTATGGGGTCCGGGCTCACCGCCTGAGATTACAGCTGACTCCACTGGCTCAACGGCTATGGACTGAAAACCGGGCTTGAGGGATTTGATGAATTCCGAAACTCCCGTGATGCTGCCGCCGGTGCCAACGCCTGAAACCAATATATCCGCCTGGCCGTCCGTATCATTCCAGATTTCAAGGGCCGTGGTCTGACGATGGATCTGTGGATTG
Source organism: uncultured bacterium (assembly GCA_964543505.1). GTDB lineage: Bacteria > Fidelibacterota > Marinisomatia > SCGC-AAA003-L08 > JACNLC01 > JAADGM01. Next base: position 9,723 of record CAZIYQ010000046.1, read on the forward strand.
GCCGGGTTCACAAACTGCATGGGGATAACGGAATCCTTAATTTCTGATGCCAATTCTTCTGCTTTATTGATAGAACCTTTCATGCCCTTATCGCCCTGTGTCAGGATCAGCTCTGCACCAAGGGCTTTGAGCAGTTTTCTGCGTTCAACACTGAGGGTGTCCGGCATGGTTAAAATCAGGTGGTAACCTCTCACGGCGCAAGTGAGGGCAAGGCCAATCCCCGTATTCCCGCTGGTGGGTTCAATGACGGTAGTACCGGCTTTTAATTTCCCCATTCTTTCCAGGGCGTCAATCATACCAACCCCCACCCGATCCTTTACGCTGCCGGCAGGATTAAAAGACTCCAGTTTTGCAAGGACCCGACCGGCGGCTCCCTGAGTGACTTTGTTCAATTGAACCAGGGGGGTGTTCCCGATCAATTTTGTGATATCAGTTGCTATTTTCATTTATCCTTTTCCTTTTGTTTATTGTGGTTTAAGTTTTGTTGGATGGGAGAAGAAATTATTTATTCCGATATAGTTTTGTTTGAGGTGGAACCGATTTGACGACCCACATATTCCCGCCTATTGTCGAGCCCTTCCCGATGACGGTTTCACCGCCAAGGACCGTCGCACCGGCGTAAATGGTGACATCATCTTCCAGGGTGGGATGGCGCTTTTTGTTCTTCATGGTCCGCTCCACACTCAAGGCCCCCAGGGTCACTCCCTGATAAAGTTTAACCCGGTCGCCGATGATGGTTGTTTCTCCGATAACCACACCGGTTCCGTGGTCGATGAAGAAGGACTTGCCGATAATAGCGCCCGGGTGTATGTCGATTCCTGTTTGATGATGAATGTATTCACTCATGATGCGAGGCAGCAGGGGTACGCCCCTGGTGTGCAGATAGTGCACGACTCGGTGAACGGTCATGGCGGCAATGCTGGGATAAGCCATGATGATCTCGTCCCTGCTGTTGGCAGCCGGATCGCCATCTAAAGCTGCCTGGACATCCAGCTGCAGTAGTTCGCGGATGGCAGGGATCTCATTTAAAAAATCGTAAACGATGGTAGCGGACAGTTCCCGGCATTCATTTTCTGGTAATGGTGATTTTCGTTTATTTTGTTCGAAACAGATACACTTGTTGATCTCCTCCCTCAAATGCAGAGAGAGCCAGACCACCCTTTCGCCGGTTGTGTAGGGCAGGGCCGTATCTTCCACGGCCATCCGATCGTAATAACCCGGGTAAATGATCTTGCGGATGATCTTCATGATGGTGATGATGTGTTCCTGTGAGGGGAGATTTTCACCACCGGTGCGGTTGATGGCACCTTTATTCTCGTAGGAATGCAGTATCCGGGCAACAATTTGCTCTATTTTTTTGCTATCGGTCATTATCTTTCTTTATATTTTTGGTCGGGAATCTGTATGTGGTGTATTTTAAACAGCCATATATTATTAACAAAAGTTGACCCGATACAATCTACAATTCACTCGATTTAGCGTCAAGGTTATAAAAATTCTGACTGGCAATATCATATCTCCAGCCCATCCCAATTGAAAATAAATCTAAATAAGACTTGCACGGTCGCATATAAAAGAGATAACTTTGATAAGTAAGAATGATTACTGTTTATGAGATTTAGTTCACAAAGAGAAGCCATATTAAGATACATACGCGGAGTGACCACTCACCCCACGGCACAGGATATCCATTCTGCAGTAAGTGCAGAATTCCCGTCTTTGAGTCTGGGAACGGTGTACCGCAATCTCAATCAGCTGCTGGACCACGAACTTATCATGGCTATTAAACAGGATGAGGTCATTCATTACGATGGCAATATATCAGACCATCAGCATTTTCGATGCAAGAATTGTAATACGATAATTGACCTAGACTTCCCTATCAAAGATATGGTTCTTGACAATGAGCATCAGTATGGGCACGAAATACAAGCCTACGAGCTATATCTGACGGGAATCTGTAAAAATTGTCGCCACGAAGCGAATTCATAATCAAAATAAGGAGACATTCATGTTAGTAACTAAAAAAGCACCGGGATTTACCGCTACGGCAGTTTTACCCGATAATTCATTCAAGGAGATCAGCCTCGCAGATTTTAAAGGCAAGAAGGTTGTTTTGTTTTTCTATCCGCTGGATTTCACTTTTGTATGCCCCACCGAAATTTTAGCCTTTGATCACCGCCTTAAAGAATTCAAAGCCCGCGGGGTAGAAGTCCTAGGCTGTTCAATTGACTCTCATTTCAGTCACTGGGCCTGGCGCAATGTGGATACCAAACATGGTGGAATCGGTCAGATTGGATATCCGCTCATTGCCGATGTTGACAAATCTATCGCTCGCAGTTTTGACGTTTTGGTAGGGGCTGAACCTGCCACCGTCATCACTGAAGATGAGGAAAAAGAAACTACCGTAGGCGGCGCCGTTGCACTCAGGGCCTCCTTCCTAATAGACGAGGAAGGCAAGATTGCACACTCTGTGATCAATAATCTGGACTTGGGTAGAAATGTCGATGAAATGCTGCGGATGGTGGATGCCCTCAACTTCTTCCAGAAAAATGGTCAGGTTTGTCCTGCCGGCTGGACAGAAGGTGAAGAGGGGATGACCGGTTCTACCGATGGTGTGGCGGACTATCTCGCAAAACATGCAGAAACATTATAAATAACCACTGCCGGGAGGGGGCTTTTGGCCCCCTCCCACACAAATAATTTAAGGAGAGACTATGATACATAAATTACCCGATCTGCCCTATTCAAAAGATGCACTTGAACCCCATATTTCCCGGGAAACCCTGGAGTACCATTATGGGAAACATCATCAGGCCTATGTCAACAATCTCAATAACCTGATACCCGGAACCGAGTTCGCAGATCTATCACTTGAAGAGATCGTCAAGCGAGCTTCCGGAGGCTTGTTCAACAACGCCGCACAGACCTGGAACCATTCCTTTTATTGGAATTGCCTCAGTCCCACCGGCGGAGGAGAACCGAATGGCGCTTTAGGGAAAAAGATCACTTCAACTTTCGGTTCCTTTGGAGAATTCAAAGATCAGTTTTCAAAAAAAGCCCTCACCACATTCGGATCAGGCTGGGCCTGGCTCGTTAAAAATGCAGATGGAGCCCTTGAGATCATCAGCACCAGTAACGCCGGGTCGCCCCTGACAGAAGGGAAGACGCCCCTCCTGACCTGCGATGTCTGGGAGCATGCTTATTACGTGGACTATCGCAATGCCCGTGCAAAATATGTAGAGGCCTTCTGGAACCTCGTCAATTGGGAGTTCGTCACCGCGAATCTGTAATACAGGACTATCCACGCTGATTATTTTGGTCTTCTTATTTGCTTATCTGTCTGCGCGGATAGGACTATTGCGGGAAAAGGCTGTTTTTTTAAACAGCCTTTTCCATTTTCGATAGGCCAGGTGTTATGAAGTGAAAAAGATCATTTACCCTCGGATTACCTCATGAGACACAGATATTGCTACGATTATCGTCTTTCTAATAAAGAAAATCAGTTCTTTCATTACAAGCAAAGTCCTGCTACGCTCAAGAAAGGAGATCGCAGCTCTGAGATTACTCCGACTTCATTTACTCCTGCGGTCTCTCACAATATCCCCCTCATCACTCACCCAATACAAAAAATCTTCTTCCCGTAGTATCCCAATCTTCAATACCTTTTCAGGATCGTCATATTTTAGAGGATCATGGCTGATAATTGCACCAATTCTGCCTAGGGCAATATCACCGTCTGCATCAACAAAATACACCCAACCCTGTTCACGTCGAATGTTCAGTTTCTTTACTATCTCAGCCGTTTATGATGACCTTCCAGTGATCATATATCATTACCATCGCTAAAGTATCCAATTCACAGGACTGGAGTATCCACATATTTTTCCATACCAGTGTAAAACAATTTCGCCGGGTACTCCAGTGCCAGTTTAAAGCGTGATTTTGTAAGGTCGCCAGGTTTTGTCATTCAGAGATGAACCCCATATATTGGACAGATATTTTCACTTTTAAAGTGTAACCCCCAATGGCATTCATCAGGTAGCCAAATTTTTGTTTGACTTACAGTTTAAATATACCCGGCCTGGAGTTTTTCGATCAAGCGATTGATAGGTTCTCTGATGATTATAGAATTTAAACCAAGCATCTCATTTTTAAAACTTTCAAAATTACCTGCAAAACCAACCTCATAACAACTTAAACGGACTCAAAACCACAGTCTTAAAACGGATGCTACAATAAAATAGTAGAGACAAAGCTTAGTCAAACGACTTTTTTCTCAATGCTTAAACGTGATAATTTATCTTCGTATGTATTACCATGAATTCCTTATGACAGCTACGAAGCGTCAGTACCTGCAGATAAAATCAGATTGGCTGAAATTCCGGATGAGCAGGATTATCAGGCGGCAATGCCCCAATAGTGAACAGCCTATGAAGCATCCACACAGGGGAATTTATGCATAGCCATCAACACAACCTGAACACTACCAGTACAAGGCGCTTATGGTGGGCATTTTCGATCAACCTGCTGTTTCTGTTTATAGAAATATTCGGTGGTATCTATTCCAACAGCCTGGCACTTTTATCTGATGCCGGACACATGCTCACGGATGTGGCAGCTCTGGGGTTGGCCATTTGGGTTGCGAAATTAGCCAGCACAAAACGGGATACAAATCGCACTTTCGGCTACATGCGGGCCGAGGTTATCGGGGCTTTCGTCAACGGCGCTACGCTCATTCTGATCTGCGGATTCATCCTCTACGAAGCCCTTCAGAGGTGGGGCGACACCACGCCAATCCTGGGCGGCCCCATGCTGATCATTGCCATCCTTGGTTTTATGGCCAATGGTCTGAGTGCCTGGATACTGGCCAGCCATCGCAAAGTCAATATGAACATTGAAGGGGCCTATCTCCATTTGATCTTCGATGCCTTAGGCTCGGTTGGCGCGATCGTGTCCGGCGTAGTGATCTGGCTCTGGGATATTTACGTTGTTGATATTTTTGCCAGTGTCTTCATTGTCATCCTCATCTTTTTGGGTACCCGAAGGCTGCTGAAAAGCAGCCTAAATTTGCTGATGGATGGGGTCCCGGCTAATCTTGATTACCGGAAAATCGAATCAGCCCTGCTCAGTCTCGACCACGTTGAAAAAATACATGATCTGCACATCTGGTCTATTTCACAGAGCCAGCCGGCACTCAGTGCACATCTGAAAATGTCCCCTGAATGCACACAATCACTACATTGGTCTGACTGTCTTAAATTTGCCCAGGAAATGCTGCGCAAAGATTTTAATATTGAGCACTCCACTCTGCAAGTTGAACCGCTCAGTTTTGTGGAGGGTAATCATTGCGGATAAGTATATATGAGGAACCAAAACTGATGAACAAAGTACGAACCACATGAAAAAAATTATCAATAAATTACTGGGGAAAAGAGATCTGTCCTTTGATAAAAGCTATCAGATCATGCACCGCATCATGAGCGGTGAGTTTAACAACGCACAGATTGCCGGATTTCTCATTGCCCTGCGTGCCAAGGGTGAAAAATCTCGTGAAATTGCCGGGTTCGCAACGGCCATGCGTGAAAGAATGACACCTGTGCCCATAACTTCAGAAGCCATCGACATGTGTGGGACGGGAGGAGACGCAAAAGGGACGTTCAATATTTCCACGGCTGCCTCACTGGTCGTGGCAGGAGCCGGCGTCAAAGTCGCCAAACACGGGAATCGCTCAACGACCTCGAAATCAGGTTCCGGAGATGTACTGATTGCACTGGGCGTTGACATTACCATGGGACCGGCTCAAGTGGCTCGCTGTGTTGAAGATATTGGTATCGGATTTATG
>CAZIYQ010000047.1:0-15341 GCA_964543505.1 uncultured bacterium
TTAAAATCGATAACATCTCCCTTTGTTCTATAGGGAATTATAATTGTCGTTCGTAGGGATTTCTAAATGTCGCTAATCAGGAATCCAAGCTTTTGTGGATTTTACTGATTGTCTCGGACAGTTGGTGAAAATCAGCAGTTTGAAACAGTTGGCGGTTTTACTGTCCGACTACTTCCGGAACGCTGTCCGACAAGCGCCGGAATGGGTGTCCGAATAGACCGGAATAACCAGTAGTTTAGTGTGATATATTTGTGTCCAGTCTAATAGTTACAAAATCGTTTGTGTCCAGCAAATATACTTTTGTTAGACACAAGTATATTTGTGTATATTTGGGCATCCAAAAAGGAGTCTCTATTGAAAACCTATATTCCTGAACAGCTTCCAATCAAGAATCTAAACCTCGACCACCTCATCACACATGTCGGTAAAGCTAACTCAGAAATTGCCAGATATGATGGTCTATTACAAGCCGTAATAAATCCTGAAATTCTTTTATCCCCCATGACAGTACAGGAAGCTGTTCTTTCATCAAAAATTGAAGGTACACAGGCTTCACTTGATGATGTCTATAAGCATGAAGCTGGTATAGAGTCCCCCACAGAACCGATTCGAATGGATGTCCAGGAAATCCTCAATTACCGAAGTACACTTGTAATAGCTGAAACACGACTGAATGATCGCCCTATTTCTTTATTCTTGATAAGGCAAATGCATGAAACTCTGATGACCGGAGTTCGTGGCCAACATAAACAGCCCGGTAGATTCCGGACTACTCAAAACTGGATAGGTCGTCCTGGTTCAACGATCGAAACTGCTACATTTGTACCACCGGATCCGTCAGTGCTTCAATCCAGTTTAGAATTGTTTGAGAAGTATCTTGCTGCTGATGACCAGGAATTGATGATACAAACAGCATTGATGCATGCCCAATTTGAGATACTTCATCCATTCCTAGATGGAAATGGACGGATTGGAAGATTATTGATTCCATTGTTTCTTTATTCCAAGAATGTTTTATGCAGGCCTATGTTCTATTTAAGTGCCTACTTTGAGAATCATCGTAAGGAGTATTATAGTCGTCTAAAGGATGTGACTGACAAACATGCCTGGAATGAATGGATTGGATTTTTCCTGGCAGCAGTGACTGAACAATCCAAATTGAATAGTAGTAAAGTCCAGCAAATTCTAAATCTGTACAAAGACACCAGAGACCAAATTGCATCCATAACTCGGTCACAGTACTCAAACCAATTGTTAGATGCAATGTTTACCAAACCAGTATTTCGTGCATCCGACATACAAAATATTTCAACTATTCCAAAACAATCCTTGATGCCAATGTTGAAGCAGATACAGGATAGTAAGCTAATTTCTATCTTGCGAAAAGCAAAGGGTAGGACACCAGCAGTTTACAATTTTACAGATCTAATTGAAATTGCTGAATCGGGATTTGGGGAATAGCTGCCTAAACTTTTAGGCTAAATTTATATGTCGATATATCGCATATTTATGTACTCATTTTTGAAATGATATTTACGATTCCCTTAAAAATGAAGAGTACAAAGTTTTAATTAGAGAAATAGCTTGATTCTGTTTCTGATAAAGAGAGCAAATTGGAAAATCAGATGTTTGTTGAATATCTTCAGAAAAGTTGCTTGAATATCAACTTTTGTTAGTCTATTGGAAAACATACTAAATCAACAGACTCATTTATGAGACAGGTTAGTGAGATGAATTGGGTTAGTCTCACAAACCCAGTTTTTCAACTTAACTTAAAAAATTATTGTCCAACCCATGGGGTCCACCTCTCTGAATACGACTTCAGTTTCACCCTTTATCAGCAGCGGATTTGGATTTTCGGGCTGGATTGCTGCCGGACCTCTGACTTTCGTTACTGCGGCTCGTGCGTCTATCATCTCTCCTCTGTGAAGGTCTCCGCCCATCATTTTTGCCTGATGATCTGCGTTTGTCAAATGATTTTTTACCGAAAGAACGTACACTGGAGATCCGCCCACCCTGCATTGCAATGTGAACCGATACGATTTTCTTGATCAGTTCCGGGTTCATTGTTGACAGGATAATGGTTACTCCATCATAGTTGCTTTTACGGTGGAGGATCCTGCCCAAATTATTCAAGGCATCGGCCGAGAGATGCTGTTCGATTTCATCGATGAAAAGAATTTTGGTGTCAGATGCAATTTTTGCGCTTAATTCGACCCAGCGCAATTGGCCCGGTGTGAGAGAACGCAAGGGTTTCTCCATCAGATAGGTTATTTCCATTTTACTACTGATAGATTCGATACGTTTATCCATATCTGTTTTTGTGTGTTTGTAAGCGTTTAGGGTTTTTTTGAGGTACTGCCGAACCGTTGTCCATCTGGGCGACTGCACGGACTGTTTTACGAAAGCAATATTATTCTGAAATTCTTTACGGGAGTAATGGTTAATTTCCTTCCCTTCAAAAATGATCTTTCCACTGGTGGTTGAAACCATCCTGGCCAGGGCTTCGAGAAAAATGGTTTTGCCTGCGGCTGATTTTCCTGTTACTGAATAAATTGCTCCTCTGTGAATTTCGAAGTTTTTTATATCTAATGCCCTGAATTTATTCTGTTGAATAAGGACATTGTGTATTTCGAATATAGGTATTTGCATGATAACTCCTTAACTAATTGTTTTAATAAAATTGCTGATGACGATGGATGCCGAATTTGCTCTGGCTACGGTCTCACAATTGACCGGGATACCCTGATATTTGTGTAGTTTGACATATTCGCAAATAATCTCAAAAGTGAATTCCGGATGGAATTGTACTCCGAAAACATGGTCATCATAACTGAAGGCCTGAATGCCTTTTGGGTTTATTGCCAGCAATTCTGCTTGCTCGGGCAAACGGTCCACGATGTCCTCGTGAGTTTCATAGACAGTTGGTTCCGTTGGAAAACCCCTAAAAAACGCCGATGTCTTACCGGCGGCTGTCACCTGTATGGTTTGAGACCCTACCTCCCAGCCTTTGGGATTGCATATTACCGATCCGCCAAGGGCATTAGCGATGATCTGATGCCCAAAACAGATCCCGAGGATTGGTTTGCCTAACAGCGTGCCCTTCCTGATGAGATCTTCGAGCCGGAGCATCCATTCGCTCCGATCAAGTACAGAATCTCCGGAGCCGCTAATGATCCACGCGTCACCTTCAGAGCTGTCAAGCAAATCGTCTTGATATATCAGGTGGGGTACAATTCCTACACCCAATCCTGTCACTTGATGCTTGAACCACTCTAGTTTATCGCCGAATTTTTCAGCAATAGCGGTGTTCGTTTTGCCTGCACAGATAAGAATGACCTTTTTCACACCTCAGCCCAATCGTTTTTTTGCTGGTAACAATCACAGAGTTCACTGAACCTGCAATCATCGCATTTGGGCTTACGCGCAGTGCAAATGTGCCTGCCGTACTCTATCAGATTGAGATGCAGCATTGCGTCCCGATTGAGTGGAATAAAAGGGTCAATAGTTCGGAAAGTTTGTTCCGGGTTCAGCTTTCGGGGAGTAACACCGAGTCGGGTCAAAATGCGATGAACGTGGACATCCACAGGAAATACATCACGACCGAGAGCAAAACAAGCAACGATGGCAGCTGTTTTTACACCAACCCCTGATATTTTTACTAACTCTGAGATCACTTTGGGGTCACTCCAATCCGCCAACGGATCCAGCGTGTAGCTGCCAAAATTGGCATTTGCCCATTGCAGAACCATCAAAATCGTTTTGGCTTTTCTTCGGGATAATCCCCCACTTTGGATGGTTTCCTCAACTGTAGAAACAGAGGAATTGGCAAGATCGGTCCACTTGTTGAAACGCTGTTTCAAGGCATTAAAACATCTGTCCCGGTTGCTATCACTGGTGGACTGGGACAAAATAGTCCGTACAAGACAATCCAATGGATCCTCTTTCAAATGTCGGTATTCTGTCCCTTCATATTTGAAGGCAGTAATGAGAGCAGTGATTTTATCCTGTCGAACCATAACTTTCCGTTTTGAGTTCGAAAGGTATTATGCGGTTTTTAGAGCGAAAGCGTCAAAAAATGATGCTTCCTGCCTGGATCACAGAAGGATTTTAGAGATTGTTTAACCTTCTAAAGCTTCGAGGTATTTTTCTACTTCAATGGCTGCAGCACAACCGGAACCCGCTGCCGTGACAGCTTGGCGATATTTTGTGTCCTGAATATCACCTCCGGCGAAAACGCCTTCAACAGAGGTACGCGTTGAATCAGCATCCGTTACGATATAACCGGCAGCATCTGTTTTTAACTGCCCACTGAAAAGATCTGAATTGGGTGAATGACCAATCGCCATGAAAACACCATCCGTTTTAACTTCACGAATCTCGCCCGTGACAGTGTCCTGCATCATGACGCCGGTCAATCCTTTGTCAGCAGGGTCACCCAGGAATTCTGTAATAACTGAATTCCATGAGATTTCTATTTTCGGATGTTTGAGTGCACGGGCCTGCATGATCTTCGAGCCCCGTAACTCATCTCTGCGATGGACGATAGTAACTTTTGAAGCAAACTTTGTCAGGTAGATTGCCTCTTCCAGAGCCGAATCACCGCCACCAACAACCAGTATCTCCTTGCCCTTGTAGAAAAATCCGTCACAAGTTGCACAGGCTGAAACTCCAAATCCCATTAATTTAGACTCCGATTCCAAACCCATGAGTCTGGCCGTTGCCCCGGTGGAAATGATGATCGTTTCTGCCTTATATTCTTTTCCACCGGCTTCAATTGTAAACGGTCTTTGGGATAAATCAACTTTATCTACGTTAGCAAAATGAGTTTCAGCACCAAAACGCTGGGCCTGTTTACGCATGTTATCCATAAGCTCAGGCCCCATGATACCTTCGGGAAATCCGGGAAAATTTTCCACATCTGTGGTAATTGTCAATTGTCCTCCCGGCTGTAATCCCTCAAAAACCAAAGGCTCCAGATTCGCCCGCGCGGTATAAATAGCGGCTGTTAAGCCCGCGGGACCGGAGCCAATAATAATGACTTTTCGAACCATATTTATTCCAACCTATCCAATTAATTCATCTAATACATCGGTAATTTGCCCTTTGGGAACTGCCCCAACTAATTGTTTATGGACACTGCCATTGGAAAATATTAAGAGTGTTGGAATACTTCTGATACCATATTTTGATGCAACTCCGGGAGTATGGTCAACATTGACCTTGCCAACTTTGGCTTTTCCGTTATATTCAGCTGCAATTTCTTCAACGACGGGTGCAATTAATCGACAAGGTCCGCACCATTCCGCCCAAAAGTCCAAAAGAACCGGCTGTTCTGATTGTAGTACATCGCTTTCGAAATTATCGTCTGTTATTTGCAGGGTCATCTCTCCCATTTCTACTCCTGTTTTAAGTTCAATTAAGTGTTTTAAGCATCAAACATAGGTACTAAATATATTTCACCCTCATCATTTCATTTGGCATCTTTTTTAATTCATTGGACAAATAAATACACTGATAGTTACAAATGTTTTGTCCGGATGCCTCATGTACGGTAATTTTGATGGCGTTTTTTTTCATGTTTATTTTGAAGGAAGCCGGTGTAATTCCGGAGCTGTCCCGCAACTGTGAGTCCATTTTTGGATAAGCCAGATACTTCACTTCTAGTTGTTAACCTTCGTGGACCGAGGTATAGATATGCTGCAATTTACAGATACCTCATCCGTCTTTGTTGGATGAGGTTTTTTATTTTCAGAATCCCGCTGATTTTAGCGCTTGCTACTGCACAGCTTGCAAGCTGGCCGGTGCAGGGCGTAATCCGTGATGCTTGGTCCGGGCTACCCCTTTCAGACGTTGTCCTTCAGATCGATCACGTAACCCTAGCCCAAACCGATAGCTCTGGATATTTTGTTTTCGATGTACAAGAAGCACCCGTTACAGTAGTCTGCATCAAACCCAATTACTGGATTACTACCTTCGAGCTTGCTACGGGCCGTCTCAATAGTCTGGAATTGCCGCCGGTCGCTTACGATATGGACGGTATATTTGTCTTTGCCAACAAACGCGCGCCCAACAGCCTCCGGCTTCCTGTCGCCCCTCTGCATCTTGAACCGGAACATATTCCGAGCTACTCTTCATCTGCACAGATCGCCAATCTGCTCCCGGGGATTTCACTGAAAACCTACGGCGGCCCGGCAGGAGTCAGCAATCTATCGCTTTATGGCGGGCAGGGAGACCGCATCGCCGTCCTCCTGGATGGGGTCAAACTAAACAGTGAACAAAATGGTTCGGCAGATATTTCTCAAATCCCTGCAGTATTACTTGAAAATGTAGAACTCTATCCTTATGGTGCTTCAAATCGCTTCGGCTCCTCAGCCATGACGGGAGTAGTGAATTTCAATATTAAAAATGAAGAGCTGAAATTCAAACAGATGTTGGGATCATATGGCAGCAGTGCAAGCACTCTGTTTGTCGGGAAAGCCTGGCCGAATACTACCGCCGGAATAGCCCTGGGGCATCATCAATTTGATGGCAGCTATTACTATCATGAAGATGGCTCTTATTATCCTGCTGCAAAGGGACAGGATTTTGATCATTATCTCAATAGAATCAATCAGGATTTCGGTTACGGAAGCCTCAAAGGGCACAACCAGCACAATTTTATCTACAGACTATCTGGCCTTACCGTCAAATCACGGCGGGATTTATCAGGACAAATTTATGCCCAACCCTATCTCTCCGCCTTGAACGACCGTCTCGAACTCTATACACTGGAAATTGGATTGCCCGTTTGGAGATTTTCGACACACTATAAGGTAACAGAGCTGAATTATCGTAAACCTGCCGGTGCAGGCCCGGCCATCAATTCAGGTTCGCGTCTCGCAACCTGGCAAAATCAGGTGATTTGGTTTCGCCATCAGAGCCGCTGGGGAATTGAACTGGAGCAAGTCCGGAACAGGAGCAAAAGTGTCTCCTTTGGAACAACCTCCCTGATCGATACCTCGAGGTCAACTCTGTCTTTGACAAATGAAACGACTTTTAGTTTTGGTAATTTAGACCTCACCGTAGCAGGTCGTGCGGAATTGGATCCTACGCGTCCAACAGCCTTAGCCTGGAGTTTTTCACTGCTGCGGAAGTTTAATGGACTTTTGCAGGAGGGAGCCCTTATCGTTTCACAAAATTACAAGAAACCTACTTTTAATGACCTCTTTTGGGAGCCCTTCGGTGATCCCACTTTAAAAACGGAGACTTCCCGGAATATTTATTTGCGTCAGCGGTTGGTTTACAAAGACCTGCAGTTTGAAATCGATTTTTTTTACATCTATTACGATAATCTAATTCAATGGACGCCTCAAACCGGTGCGACGGCTCTCTGGAGACCTGAAAATATCCGGGCCGGTGAATCAATGGGATATCACTTTTCGGCAGGATTACCAATCACAGACAACCTGTGGATTGACCTTGAATTCGATCGCGATATCACCCGTAATTATGATCATTCTATCGGTGAAGAGCATTATGGGAAGCCTTTCTATTACACACCAGAATACCTTCTGAAAGCAAAAACAGGAACCAGGATATTGGGTGCCAATCTGCTGGTAAACTATAATTGGGAATCCTCTCGTATCCGCGTTTATGGTTCACCCGATATGAAGCTCCCTGCCCATGGCACACTGGATTTAAACCTGGGGAAAACCCTTGATTTTAAGGGTATATCGATAACCACAAAACTGCTGCTGGAAAATGTATTGGATGAACAATATCAGCTTGTTCTGGGGTATCCCCAACCTGGGCGCACGATTGCCTTTACTCTTGAGGTGAAACCCCGACAACCTGAATCATCGAAAAAGAAGAATGAAATATAACATTACATTGACTTACACAAAATGGAGATCCAAATGAATCAAAAAATACTCGCATTGTTTTTCATTACTTTACTGGGGGCACAATCTGATGTGTTTGTGCTCTGCGAAGGAAATTATTCTGCCGGGAATGCATCCCTCTGGCAGCTGAGTAACGGAGTTCTCGATCAATATCCTGGAAACTCCCTGGGTGATACGGGCCAATCCATGGTCGTAGATGGAGACCGTCTTTATGTAATCCTGAACGGATCAGGCGAGATTAAAGTTTTTCAGATTGAACCTGATCAAGGCAATCTCTCGCTCCTGTCAACGGTGAATACAAATTATTCCGGTCCCCGGAATATGGTTATTCTGAACGAAATCGGATATGTCACACAGTGGTATTCAGCTTCTGTTGGAGTCCTGGACCTCGAAGCCCTCGAATTCACCGGTCAGATCCCGGTAGCTGGCCTGCCCGAAGATATCGTCACAGATGGTGAATTCCTCTACATCTCAATCACCATGGATTCGGACTGGTCCTCGACCAATCTCGTGAAAGTTATCGATCCGCAATCTTTGCAAGTTGTAGAAAGTTGGGATGTGGGATTCGGACCCGGCGATCTCCTGCTGCATAATCAGGATCTCATTGTGGCCAGGACCTATTTTGATGCTGCCTGGAATGCTTTTGCGGGAACATCTAAAGTCAACTTGGCTACAGGTGAGATCACCATAAGGGATTATGGGAGTACTACTGCTTTCGGAGCCGATTTGGCCCTCATTGGAGACACCATCTACCGGACTTATGCTGGCGGTATTGCCCCTCTTGACAATGATTTGAATATTCTCACGGATCAACAAATTGGAGATTTAACGGGGGTCTATGCCATGGCCGTCTCCGGGGATACCATTTATCTGGGAATAACAGATGATTATCTCGCCCCCGATCAGGTTGTTCTTATGGATGTGGACGGTAATACGGTCGCGACCTATGCGACTGGGGCAATCCCGGGGTCTTTCGCTTTTTGGCCCGCTGCTTCAGGATCTGACTGTGACCTTTCGGGTGATGTCAATTACGATGGCGCTCTCGATATATTGGATATTGTTGTGATCATCGACTATATTCTCAATGATTCTGATTTTAGCGGAGACCAGTTCTGTCGATCAGATTACAATCAGGATGGTTCTGTGGATGTGACAGACATTATCAGCTGGATTTCACTGATCCTCATGTAATTCCCAATCCTGGAAATCTTAAAACCGGAATAGTAACCCACATAAAATTACGGCTTATCTTGGGTATTGTCGTCCTCTGATAAGCTCTTGATGCCCGGGCAATCGTGGGTGAGGTCTCTGATCAGAAATCGGTTCTCCTTCCAGAAAGGATAAGTCCTGCATTGTTCAGGACGTGACTCATAAACACTGCAGCGGTTGGCTTCGAGATCGAAAAATATGCAGGGGTAATCCTGCCCTATTTTTTGCTCTGTCAGGGAGATCCTGTTGTCAATTCTGCGGGTGTAGCGATTCCTGAAATCGATTATGGTCAATTTCAAAAGCCTCGCTAACTGCCAAATTTCCCCTTCGGTGACCCAAACATAACCCGAGACACCGCTGCAGCAATTACCGGAGCAATCCGTACAAGCAGAAGAATCGAAGGCAAATCGAAAGCCTTTTTTCTCAAGCGATGGCGATCCCGAATTCATTTTCCGTTGGATAAGATCGGGGGGATGATTCAATTCTCGAAAGTCCACAGGACCCTGAAATAATTCAGCTCTTCCACTGGCAGAAAGTTGGGAGAATAAGTCAGACCATCGGGCAGTAGATGTTCCATGTGATAGCTGAACTGAAAGTTATGAACGTTAAATCCAATTTCAAAACCGAGGTCATTTGTGCTGAAATATGAACCATAGAAAGGTGCATATCCTGTTGCACTGCTAAGATCAAGAACCCGGTAGCCGCCAAAATGAGTATAGCTCTGATGTACTTCGAGATAGGGGTGATAGCGTTTCCCTGGAATTCCAGGGTCCAAACGCAAACTTGTGGTCAAACGTGAGTCGAACAGTGCAGAATCGGAGGCGGTGTAATTTCCCCCTACTTTTAAGTGGACCCAATGCCAGTCGTAGCCAAGGTCATAGGTCGCCGTTGGAATTTGATCACCCTTCCAATCTACCTGCCCAATGTTAATATCAGCTATGATTCCGGAATACCGGATTTTCAGTCCAAAAGTCGTAACGGTGTAGGGATTATTGTGTAGAATCATAAGACTGTCAGCAGACATATTGTCCTGCACAAATCGTTTGAGATTCAGGGTGAATCCCGGGTGTTGCCAGCTGAAGGCCGCGGTCACATAAAATTTTTTCGCGATGAAGGCAGTTCCCAAACTGGCTGAAAAAGGCGAATTGCTCCAGTTGATACCCGCATTCAGCAATGTAAATCGATTTCGATACTGCTTCGTCCCGGGATATTGGCGAGCCACCGACTTGCGACGCAAATCGAAATAGCCTGAGAATTTTTCCCGAATCGTGCGCCGCAGTTCCATGCGATTCCAGGTTGTGAACGCATCAAATTGGCGGGCATAGGCCAAATAGCTACCGGACTGAAATGCAGATTGCAATTTCAGATGAGTCTTATTGAAATTGAAAACCGAGACCGCCCCAAGATGAAATGATTCTTCCCTGCGGTTAACATAACTGCCTGCATCAATAGGCAATCCGGTATTTTCAATATGGTATTGGAGCCCGAGATCGATTTTAGGTTTTGCTGCCGCACTTTCATAGCGTAGCTGATAGTTCTGCAAAACTGTGCTTTTGTCCGAATTCTCGGGGCCAAGATTTCCGTAGCGACCTGAAAATGATCTGCCGGCTCCGGTGAAATAAATTCTACCGCCACTTTGGACGGTGGTTTCATTGCCCAGCGTGATGTCATGATAGCCATAATCTCCCTGGAAATAATCGAAGAAAGTCCGGTTCGCCAGGCTATCGGGAGGAGACTTAAGGGGATTCTGGTGAATCATAAAAGACCCCAGTGGGAGATTCAGACTGCTGTCAAACCAAAGCGGTCCATCCTGTAAGTCAGCAAAGATCAGGGGGTTTGAACCATCGAAATAGACCGTTGATTCACCGGTCTGATCCGGTATCAGGGGCAGGGTGGCATTCTCATCCTGCAGCTGAGCCAGCGAGAGCAATGCCGGTAAAAGAAAAGAGGCACGAACCAAGAAAAATCCGCGCCCCCGAAAACTACACCTCACAGAAGGCATTATTTCGAATTGTTTACGGTCTGCAATACCGGAATTTTCTCCATTGCAATTTCAAACACGCCGAACAACAACCCCGTGTAAAGAAGACTGCTGACGAGTGTGTTGCGGAAAAAGGGAATGCCATCGGCGTAAACAGCCATCAAACCGGCAAGCGTAAATGGATGATGATAGCCTCCCCCGGTGATCCAGACGCCAAAATTAGTGAGTAAAAAGAAAAGAGCGGCACCGCCAATGGCTGTCGTTAAAACCGGTACCAATTTAATTTTCCCGCGGAGGGAGAATCCCAGGAAAACCACCAATATCAGGGCGAGATAAACCCAGATCAAGGTACTGTGCAGGCCTAAGAAAAGATCAGCCACAAACATGGCCGCCATGGGGATGATCAGGGCCAGTCTTTTATCTGAAAAATAAGCACCACCGAAAAGCCCTACCGCGATGATGGGCGTAAAATTGGGTGGATGTGGAATGAGTCTTGTCAGTGCTGCTAACAGGATCATAATAAAAATGGCTGATTTTCTTGGTTGCATAATGTTTCTTTCCTTTTATTTTCGCGGGGCTAATTTAAGGCAGAATGACGACAATTTTTCATCCCAAATTTGCCCTAAATATTTTTCATTTTTTAAACAATTCCGTGAAAAAGTGATTCCGCTTGCTGGTCCAGTCCCCCGTATTCGAATCCTGATCGATGGCTCTCTGCATGAGATCAAGCCGTGTATCCAATTCATCAATATGAGAGACCACCAACGCTTCTGGGAATTTGGGTACAACCGGTGATCCTTTTGTGGGAGAACCCTGATGGGCAGCGATGATATGCAGGAGTTTTTGCTTCAGAAGTTCCGGGAATCCCTCAATGCCGTCGATCTCGCGGGAGACGATTTCGTAGCCAAGCAGAATATGCCCTACCAGATGGCCCTCATCGGAATATTCAGCCTCTAGCTCGCCCTGCATACTCTTCAGTTTACCCATGTCGTGCAGAAGAATACCGGTCAGGACAAGATCGCGATCCAGCTTAATAAAATGATCACAAATTTTCAAAGCCAAAGACCCGCTGGAAACCAGATGTTTGAGAAAGCCGCCCCTCAAAGGATGATGATGATTCACCGAAGCTGGCATGACTTTTAAGCGGGATTCATAAGTTTTAAATAGGTTTCTGACCAGTTTTTTTAGAAACTGATTTTTAATTTGATCGTTGATCAGCTTGAGATTGTCAAACAACTCCGGAATGGATTCGGAGATTGTGGGAACCAATTTTTCCGGTGTAAACCCATAGGTGGCATAGCGCTGGGCATCCGCCACATTTACCTGGGTGACCGTAAGTTGCAACTCACCATTGTATTCTGAAGGTGTCCCTTTAACTGCCAGAGGGTCGCCCGGTTTGAAACGATCTTTGAATTCATCAACAGAATCCCAGATCTTGGCCGGGATGACTCCTGTTGCATCCTGCAGGACAAGGTCAACATAAAGGTCTCCGGTACGGGTGCGCCTGAGGTTTTTTTCACGACAGAGGAAGAAGCCAAGAATTTTCCGTCCAGCCTGGAAATCTTTAATGGTTGAAAGCTTAACCTTCATCTATGGCTACCGTTTAATACGAAGTCCTTTATCTTCATTGATAAATATCCAAGCCGCAAGTTTACCGATGTTCATTGACTCATCGAGCTCCCAGTACTGAATGCCATGGCTATATCGTGAAGACGTATCTCCCACTGGTAAACCCTTAATATCATCCACAATATTTTTGATTCTGGATTGCCAGAGCTGCATATTCTGTTCCCTCAAGTCAATCCAGCCTGCGGCTGCCCAGATATTGAGAAGACGGTTATCCAGGGGAATAGAATCATTATTGATCTTCACAGGGATGACAACATTGGGTCCTCTTAGTATTTTCTTACCGTTCTTGAGAAGAATAGGAATCCCCACTGATATGGCTTCGCTGCGGATGATCCTGTCCTCGTGAATGAATTCCTCTGCGATATCGGAAAGTTCGGCGGTGGATTTTTGCAGAATGTTCTGTAGTGTCTTGCAGGTTTTTTTCAGAATTTGGGCTTCGTAGAGTAACTTCGACAATCGGGGAGGACCAAGAATCTCAAAGGCAACACTTTCGTTATCGAATTTATCCTCCAATTTCTCCATCTCCGAAATGGCCTGATGGCGCATATAACCAGCCCTGTAGGTGGGACCCATGACCGAATTTTCGAGAGCATTTATCACATCGTGACCAGAGCTGTCACCGGTTATTTCCATGATCAAATTGTTGGCAATTTCCTCCGGGGTTACAAACTCCATTTGACCAAAGGCCGTGATGGTCTCAAATTCACCTCTGGAAAATATCCCATTTTCACCGGTATCGATATAGACGGATTTCAGTGTATCATTCAAGTTTTCCCATTTCCCATTTCCTTCAAAGTCGTACTGCTTCCCGAGTTCAAATGCATGATCCGGTGTACAATCAAAAATCTCGATGGGCTTGCCATGCTTGCGGATTTCCCCATAACCGATACCCTTCCAGGCGATAGCAGCAGCAGGTTTTATTTCTTTGCAGAGGGGACCACCCGGTGTGCGGGACATGAGAAACAGCAGCATGGTATGGGCACCTGCCAGGGAAGTTTTGCTCATCAGCACTCGGGATGGCCGTTCTTCGCTATGAGTATAGGGGATATTCAAGCCCATGCCACCAGTGCCGGTCGTTCCGATCTTGAGGTAGATGTTGGTTTTGTTCTGCAGCATGGCCGCATGCAGGATCTGAATATGGCGGATAATCTGTGGAATATATTGTGTCGCTAGGATTTTATCGATCTCAACCAGCAATTTTGGAGTCAGCTCATTTTTTGCTTTGGCTTCGGCAAGCTCTTCTTTAATGTTATAATACCCCGTGAAGATGTCCTGGTAGGCAAGCCCTGTGGCAGAGTTGACCGAATCAATAATGATGTTGGGTTTATGTTTGGAGATCACCGTAAAAAGCCACGAGGAGTGCAGGGTTGTATCATCCAACTGCTCCATCACATCTTTTAATAAAAGGGCTCTGTATTCAGGGTTGTAGATAATCTCATCTCTCGGCAAGTCTTTTAGCTTTTCGTTGACGAAGATATTCCCCCATTCCGGGACCAATTTCACATTCTTTGCTTCTGATGCCATCCTGTCGCAAGCTTCTCTGGCCTCTTCTTCTTTTAATGATAAGATGACAATTTCCTTCGGTTCATAGTTTACCAGTTTACGAAGGGTTGCCGTGCCGACCAATCCCCACCCCCCCAGCATAAGGATTTTTTTTCCTTTTATGTCCATTTCTGAATTCCTTTCATAGCAATTATTCCCATTGCGATTGAATTTAATTTAGATTGCATTGAGTCCGAGCGTGATAGCAGGATGATGGGAACTGCAGCCCCCATGATCACTCCCCCCGTTTTGGCATGACCAAAGAGAGTGAGTGCTTTAACAAGAAAGTTTATAGTTGTAATATTGGGTCCCACAAAGATGTCCGTTTTCCCTGTAATTTCAGAGTGGATGTTTTTTACCCTGGCAGCTTTTTCTGAACAGCAGACATCCAGAGCAATAGGACCTTCAATGGTGAAATTCTCTGCAGCGCTAAATTCTTCTGCCATCTGACGAGCTACAACAGTCTCCAATAGATTTTCGCTGACTTTTTCTACAACTGATAGCACTGCGACATTGGGATGATCATTCGAAAGATAGCTTGACAGTTCGACTGCATTGAGAATGATGGAACGGAAGATTTCCGGAGTCTGCTGTGGATTGACACCCCCATCTGTCATGAGCATCAGGCGATCATATTCGGGAGATTCAACCATTGCAACATGAGACAGTTGACGCGGGGTTCTCAATCCTTTTTTCCCATCAAGGACAGCTTTGAGCACCTCTGCAGTTGGCAAATTTCCCTTCATCAGCAATTGATTGCTGTTATCCCGGACGTGTGAAACGGCTTCTGCCGCGGCAATGGCGCTGTCCTCATTTTGTATGATCGTGGGGATGATCCAGCCGCGTTTTTCGGCGGTCTCAAGTGCTGAAAAGACAGATTCCTCCCGGGGATTCACCGCTGTAATCCCGACTGTGGGGAGTGTTTCGATAGCCTCGTAGAGTTGCCGGAATGATCGTATCATGAGTACTCCAGGGCTGTTTCTTTATTCTGAAGAACTCTCAGGACTGCGGCTGCCAGGGCTTCGAGCTCGAAAGAACCTGGATAAACTTTGACAGCGGGGAAAAATGAAGTCCGCTCTTGAATGGCATTCACCAGT
>CAZIYQ010000048.1:0-14750 GCA_964543505.1 uncultured bacterium
GTACCATCAGAATTCATTATTTGGAAAAACCCTCTGCCATTAATGGCGACATCGAGTGAATTTCCGGTTTCGCTTACATCTCCCTGTGTAAAGGAGCGAAAAGTCGAGACAGGTCTGTTCCCTGAACCAATTTCTAGAGCACTGGGTTTTTCATGACCGATGCCACCATCAGCAGATCCGGTTTGAATCGTATTGTACAAGAGGTCCTGAAATTCAATATTTGACTTTTTGTAGCCTGTTGTATTTACGTTGGCCAGGTTGTTTGAAATAACATCAACATTGAGTTGCTGACCTGCCATTCCAAGCGCTGCTATTCTGAGTGATCTAAACATGTTTTATCCTTTTCGATTTACGGTGTTCTTTATGTAGCCGTTTAATTATTACCCTATAAAATGGGTACGATGATGATTGTGCAACAGAGGTAATTCTAATATCGTGATATCTCATTGGCCGCTTTTCCTTCGGCTCTATCGATAGTAGTGATCGCCCGCTGCGAGCTTTCAAAATTGCGCTGAAGATCAATCATCTCCACCATTTCCTGTAGCGGATTTACGTTTGAACCTTCCAGTTTTCCTTGTTGTAACTCCGGTTCTTCTAAATTTTTCGCAACCAGGCCATTAGCTGTGAACAAGTTCTCACCCTTTTTCTGAAGCCTATTTAAATCGTCGAAATCTACTATTTTTAAGGTGTCTGTGAATTCCCCATCCACGGAAATTTCACCATGGTCTGAAATAGAAACCTCTCCCATCGCAGAGTCACCCTGTGACAGGAAGATCGCACCTCCGGACCCTTGAACAGGATAACCGTCTGAAGTCTGCAGAATACCTTCATTACTGACATTGAAATGACCGTTGCGAGTGTAGTATTCCCGGCCATCTTTGAGGACAGTGAAAAAGCCCCGGCCTCGTAAGGCAAGATCCAGTGGATTGTCGGTTGTCTGAAGCTGACCCTGGCTGAAGTTGGTTTTGACCTCAATTTTTGAGGCCATTGAATTCTTTACCAATTTGGCAAAAGCGATATCTTTTTTATATCCAGTCGTATTAATATTTGCCAGGTTATTAGCGGTAATGTCGTTTTTATAAACCTGAGCAGTCATGGTATTTTTTAATCGTTCTAAATCAAGTCTCATAGCGTCACCTCATTTGTAGCCATTCACTTCGCAAGAACAATGCCAGTAAGAACACTTCAACTTATCATCCGATGATTGAAAATTAAATAAAAATCATAAGTGATGTTTTTACCATTAATATTTAAGAGTTTAGTAATTATCGATGGATCAATTTGTGCCCGGCATGACAGATATAATTAACCCATTATAGTAGGCATAACAGGAAATAAATGAAAGATAGCGGGAAGGAATTTCCCCCGAAATTCGGTTCGTAAATACCAATTATTGAATTAAAAAACAGGATGACCCCTTAACCCCTAATCGTGGGTCAAAAGTGTCGACTGATGCTTATTTTCGACAGATGATCGGGCTGTCCCGCAGCGAATTACGCAGGCAGCTTTGTCATTCTGATATTGCCGTGATATTGCTCGGATTGTGATTGGTTTATCAGACGTAATTTTTCGGTTATACGCTGGATTTTTTTGGCGGCTTGAAGAACGGACTTCAAAGCGGACTGGATTTTCTCTTTATTACCTGTGTTATACGAAAACTGCAGGATTTCACAGAGGCTGATAATTGCTGTCAAAGGATTGTTGATCTCATGGTTGACCGTTACAACAATCTCACCGATTGCTGCTAAACGCTCTTTTTCGATGAGCTGTGTCTGTGTATTCTTTAATTCTGTGAGAGCATTTTCAAGTTTTGTGTTTTTCTCCTGAAGCGCTGATTGCAGGATGATCTTGTCCATCACCATTGAGATTTGCTGTGCGATGAATTGATAGGCTGGCATATCCTTGCGCAGGTACATATCGCTGTCTTGGTGTCCAAGATTCAAAACCCCAATGAGTTTTTCACCGGTCCGGAGGGGCATCGAGACAAAGGAACTGAATCGATGTTCCAAACCTGCTTTGGATTTTGAGAGTGATTCGAGTATTACGGGCTTATTCAATTGAGAAACCCAGCTTGATATTCCGGAACCCCTTTCAAAAGTAAAATCACCGGCAAGTTCGACGACATCCTCCCCTTTTTGATGGATAACCTCCAACTTATCGGTATCTCCATTATAAAGAAACAGGGTTGCAGAGTCGAATGAAAGGGTCTTTTCTAACAGGGTAAAAACTGCACTGAAAGTCTCATCGGAACCCAGCCCTTGTTGCAGGATAGCGGAGATTTCTTCTAAAAATTCTAAGTTAATCACGGGGATACCTGATTTAATTTTTTAACATTTCGATTAAATTGAAAAGTTGCTTACTCTCTTCCTTTTCAGTGACGGGGATTCTCACAGTGAAGATACATCCCATGCCGGGCCTGACAGTAACACCGATGTCCCCACCGAATGAATTAATGATCTTTTTGGAAATATTCAACCCCACACCGGAATGGACTTCCGGTCTTTTCGTCGTGAAAAACGGATTGAAGATCTTCCCAATATTGCCCTTTTCTATCCCGCCGGCATTATCTTCAACCTCAATCACGATCCATTTTCCGTCCACATCCATTGTTCGTATAGATATTTCCCGAAGCTCTTCATCTTCAAGACCCTGGTCTCCGTCTCTCTGGATAAATGCGTCCTTTGCGTTTGTGAGCAGATTGACAAGTACTTGTTCAATGAGAATTGGGTTAGCGTAAATGATTGGAAGGTCTTTTCCCATTTCAGTACTCACACTAATATTACCTTTTTTTATCTCGTAATTTACAAGGCTGAACGCCTTTTCAAAACAATCATTGACATAAACAATACTGGTAGAAGTTGTTTCTGCTTGATTGGCAAAACTTCTGGTATTGTGTATGGTGAGAGCCATCCTGTCCACTAATTCGGACATCTCTTCAATACTTTTATCAAGGATGTGCGGCTCTGGCCCCTTTTTTTTGACGCAGGATTTAAGATATCCGAGTCTGAGTTTGAGAGCAGCTAAGGGTTGTGATATTTCATGAACAAGTCCGACAGATAATTCACCTAATGCACGGAGTCTTTCAGCAGAAACCGAGATAGCTTGCTGTTCTTTTATTTCCTTTTCAATATATTGTCTGCTGGAGATGTCTTTTGCGGTCACAATAAAATAGCCTATTTCATTGTTCCCATGGGGAATAATATTGAAATTCAAGATGACCGGGACCTGCAAATCACCATTTATCAGCAAAGCCTCAATGTCATTGTTGATGCCGCTTATGAATCTTGCAACTGAAGTCTCTTTTAATTCTGAAGAACGATTGAAGGGTAGCGATAAAAACGAATTCTCATAAACGAATATATCATTTATTGTCTTTTTTGAAAGCACATAACTGTCTGTGCAAAGCAAATCAAGGGCACTTTTGTTTGCATATTCGATTCTACCATCGGGCTCAACAATAAAAATTGCATCATTGAGACTTTCAAGAATCGTGATCGTAGTCACATAATCCCTGACGGTTGCAAAATTTGACTCCACTGTTAAAGTCGGATTATTTTTTGATTGGGCTTTCATCGATTTTTATCCTTCTTTTGTGAGTTTATTCAAATCCATAAATCAGTTCTGCCAACTAGAGCGGAAACTGCACTATTTGATTTTTCAAGTACCAGTTCGAGCAGTAGGTGAGGGTCGACCTGATGTACCACCATAGTTACCTTCTGACCTGTTTTTAACTCATACTCTGATAAAGTCAGGATGTTGACCCCCCTGACACGGATGAGATATTGGTCACTGTCAAGCTTGTTCAAAACGACTCCATTGAGATTCATCCCAGGTTCGATGTTTTCCAACAGTCCCTCCAAACTTCCTGTTACGATGAGCTGTTGCTGCTCGTTTTTCCTGTAACTAAACTTTGACATCCAATTTTTGATTCGTAAGGGCCAGCCTTATCATTGCCTCTTCATAAGATAAACCATATTTTGACATGATGCTTTTTATCAAATTCTTTTTTGATGCATTTAACGCAGTGATTGGGTTTGTTGAATGCTCTTTTAAATTATCTGACTTCACACTCATTTTGGGGAAGTATTTTCTACCATAGATACCCCCCAATGACAGCAGCATAATCATTGCGCCGAGATAAAAGGTGTAAAGAAGCGACATTTTTAAACGCGGCCAGAAATGAGCTTTCGGACTGAGAAAACCTGCACTTGTGTATTTACCCGGCGGCGGAAAACCGGTTACGATTTTAAATCGGCCATCTTCCGTATAGCCGGACAAAGATTCCGTAGAAATTGAAGCTTCATTGAAAAATGATTCATGGGGAGAATCAGTGTAAATATCAAAAATATATCTTTCTTCTCCTAATTGATAATACCCCACTAATTTATCAAACCGTAGTGATTTCCCTGTAATTTTGAGTGTTTGAGAGTCAGGGAAGGATACCGTCAATTGAATGGGTGTGGTTCCGTATTCCTTTGTCAGTCTTTTCCCAATATAACTGGCAGAATCAAGGGGCGAAAAGATCAGTGTAAACTCTCCATTTTCAGGGTCATCCTCTATTTGTGGCGCAATGAAATGACCTGATCCTTCAGAGGGCGAGGTGAGAATAATCCGGCGGTAATTATCAAACTCCATCGTGGACAGGCTTATCTTTCCTTGGTGGAGGGTTGCGCCGGACGCAAATGTATAGGTTCCGCCTAAGGCCAGCAATGACCACAGTAAAAACGAGATGATGTTTACTTTTTTTTGTTGTTTGTGATTTGTCATTCTGAAATTCCTCTCAATTTTCTTTTCATTTCTCTTGAATTTTGCCCACTTCAATGAATGATGACGTCAATATGGGATGGAGTCTCCCCTTTGAGCTTATCCTGTAATTCATATTCATTTTGGTGAGACGCAATCTCTGATTCCTCGTCCGGGGCATTCAACGAAAGTTCTAGGGAATCCTTTTTCCGTTTTTCGGATTGTTGATTATCCTTCCTCTCACGCTGGCGCTCATCATCCACTGATCGGGTTCGTTGAACCAGTTCCAGAGGATTGATACTGACCGGTGTAATTCGATCATCCAATGGCATTCATACTCATTTCGTTATTTGCAAGACTCTTCCGAATACTCACGAGTGTCTGATTCATTATCTGTGAGACCCTGGATTCAGAGATATCCAACACCTGTCCTATGTCAAAAAGTGTTAATTCCTCATAAAAGTAAAGTGCCAATATCAGCCGAGGTCTCTCGGGCAGATTCTGGATGAGACTCTTTAATTCTTTTTTCAACTGTTTTTTTTCAAATAGATCTTCTGGAGTTATTTGCTGTTCGTCCCTTACTGTTTCATTGACCAGAGAAGTATCTCCGTTTTGATCCTTCCTTACTTCGTCAATCGAAATCTCAAAATTATGCTGGGTTAATTGGAGAATATGATAATATTCCTCTTCAGGGACACCGGATTTCTTACAGATCTCCGATGGTGAGGGACTCCTTCCAAGTTCATTTTCCAGTTTTTTTGAAGTCGCATTCACCAGCTGCAGCTTACGCATCTGTTCTCTCGTCAAAACATTGTTTTTCCGGACAGCATCAAGTACTGCTCCGGTAATTCTTTTGTACGCAAAAGTTTTAAAACTGGCCTCGTTTGCAGGATCATAGCGATCGAGAGCGGACATCAATCCAAGCATACCAAATTGATACAAGTCCTCTTTATCCAGAATTCCATTTGTCGGTAGATTCATTCTTCCAATAATATATTTTACTAAAGGTAAATAGGCAGTCATCACCTTCTCTTTCAATTTAAAACTGCCTGTTTTTATATATTCAACAACTAATGGTTCACCATCGATCTGATGATTGGTCGATTGTCTCATCATACTTCCTTTTTAACCTCTTCTTCAACTTTTGGTTTTGACGCTGTCAAATAAATCCCTGCCTTTAACACATGACCAGCGATATAAAAAGTAAATAGTGTGCCAATAAATACAATACTCGCTCTGAGGAAACTGAACCAGATAGAACTGCCGCTGAACATCCTGAAAGCGAAGACAACCAAGGCAGCCATAGAAGCAAATTTGTAAATAATTTTTATCATTTTACTCCTCCAACAGCTGCGTCTTGACCAAACTGCATTCGATCAAATAGGCCCTTTCGCATTTCACTGTCAGAAACCGGTAATCTTAACAGATTGCGGGTGATTATCTTGAGAGAATTGGTTGCCGATGATCGGGGCTGATCAACAACAATAGATTTCTGCCTACGGATGGTGCCCTTGATTTGATCATCAAATTCGAGGGTACCACCAAAGAAGAGATTACAATCCAGAAAGCGATGCACCATTAAATTCATTTTATTGTAAAGGGATTCACCCTCATCATCTGACGTAACCATATTCGCCACCATCATGATGGGCGTGGTACTGTTATTCTGCCGGATAACTTTCATGATTCCGTAAGCATCGGCAATAGCGGCCGGGTCAGGTGTGACCAAGACGATGATCTTATCGCCGCCCAATACAAAAGATAGGACGTTTTGGGCAATCCCGGCAGCAGTATCCACGAGCACCATATCGTAATTCGATTCGAATTTTGAGAAGGAATCTTGCAATCTTTGGAATACTGTGCTAGAATTTTTCAATAGTTCCAAATCTGCAGATGATGCAGGCAGAATATCAACGCCCGCGGGTCCCTTTATAATTATTTCCTGAAGCGGTATTTGTCTTTGAATCGCATCTGAAATTGTAAATTTAGGTCTTACTCCCAGCAGAAAAGTCAAATTGCCCAAATGAAGATCAGCATCGACCAATAATATTTTCTTTTTCAACTGGCTCAGTAGGATAGCAATATTTAACGATATCAAGGATTTTCCTACTCCTCCCTTACCGCTTGTAATTGCGATGATCTCGGGAACATAGGAATCACTCTTCTGCTTTGCCATCGAAAATATACTATTGTTGGGAATATTCACTTTCTACCTGTTTAAATCATCATTAGTAATTTTGACTTGATCAACTCTCTACTCAATCGATAAATATCATGGGGAATGGCTTGGCCGGTTGAGATATAGCGTATTGGCAAATTCAATTCCCGCGTCAATGATATCAATTTCCCTGTTTTGCTGGTTTCATCCAACTTAGTGATAATTAACCCATTCGGTTTCAGATGCAGATACGATTTTGCTATATTTTCCATATCATCAAGATCAAGCACTGCGCTCAATGTGAGGTAGAGCTCATCCGGTTCAATAGATTGAACATAAGCTTTGAGGAGTTCAATATAGTCCGGTTCGGAGCAGCTACGGCCTGGTGTATCTACTATAAACACGCTGTCATCACGCGATTGAGTTATCAGGGCGAGTGCATCTGCGGCCTGTTTGATTTCATAGACCGGTATCTCCGAAACTTTTGAAAAAGCAAGCAGAGGAGCAGACGCAGCCATGCGGTAGGTATCGGTTGTGAGAATGCTAACCTTGCGATTTGGAAATATTTCAGGATTAATGCTCATTTTCATGATCGTAGTTGTTTTGCCCACTCCTGAAGGTCCTGCTAACATGACAATTCTCGGAGTCTTTTTCATCTTTACCGTTATCGAAGGGTTACCTTCCAATATCCGTACACATTCAGTTTTAAGCAATCCCATTACCTTGACCGGGGTTGCTGTTTGATCCCCGATACTGGCTCTGATGCGTTCCATAATCTCACTCGCGTGTTGCGGTCTGACTCCGCTCTCTACCAATTTATCAAATCCGATTGAATAGGGATAGACAAAATCAGGCCTATCCATTCGACTCAATTTCTGATGCAGTTTTTGAATATCTTCTCGTAATCCTGCGATTTCGGATGCCATATCACTACTGGCGATTTCTTTTGATTCGGGCATATTCAGCAGCGAGTGTATGTGCCCATTGAAATACCGGGGAGCCAAATCGTTGACTTCAGGGTTAGCCGAAGTATTTTCAACGTATATTGGTTGATCTGCAGTGATATCGGCCCCGGCAGTGATCTGGATGACAGCATTTTCATCATAACTTTTCAAGTTTTGTTTGATCTCTTTTGTCTCAAACAAAATAACTCCGTCACCAAGCTCTGCTTTCGCCCGATTCATGGCATCTTGTACATTTTTCCCAAAAAATGTCTTAATTTTCATTTGGATACCCCACAACCCCAACTGTTTGTAAACTGGTGTCGGATGCCAATTCTGAATACGAGATTACCGATAAATTTGGCAGAATAGGTTCGATGAAATTTCTGAAATGACGTCTCACCTGAGGTGAAACCAGGATTGCAGGAGGTGTCCCTTTTAAGGCCATCTGTTCTATTTTTTCATTTATATTATCAAAGAGTTTATTCACCTGCATGGGAGACAGACCCAAATTCTGGGCAGTTCCATTTCCTTTTTTTATGGTTTGCATTATTTCATCCTCAAGCAATGGATCGAGCGTAGTGACGGTGATCTTATTATCCATCTGTTTAAAATGGTCGGTGATCGTCTCTGACAGAGCGATACGGACATACTCTGTCAATACTTCGTGATCTTTTGAAAAGGGAGCGTAATCGGCCAGTGTCTCAAGTATCGAGACGAGATTTCTGATAGGTATTTTCTCTTTCAACAAATTCTTAAGCACCTGAGCGACCACTCCGAGAGGAAGCATATCGGGGACTAATCCATCAACAACCGCTGAATGAGATTCTTTTAGGTGGTCCAGCATTCTGCGGGTTTCCTGGCGGTCAAGCAGTTTAAATGAGTTTGCTTTCAATATTTCCATGAGATGCGTTGCAATCACCGCTGGCGGTTCGACCACCGTGTAGCCGGCAATTTCTGCAGCTTCTTTATCCTTGGCAGGTATCCATTTCGCGGGCAGTCCGAAAGTAGGTTCAATCGTATCGATGCCATTCAATACGATGCGATCATCAGGATTCAAAGTGAGATAATAATCCATCATGATCTCACCCCGGTTAGCCTCGATTCCATAGATTTTGAACACATATTCATTTGACTTCAGTTGTATATTATCTCTTATCCGAATTGGAGGAATGATCACACCCAATTCAAGCGCAATATTTTTACGAATTGTCGAAATTCTTTTTAGTAAATTTCCACCTTGATTGGAATCCACAAGGGGAATCAGTCCATAGCCAATTTCGACTTCAAAGGGATCCGGGTGGAGAAATTCTTCAATTTTATCTTCCTCTTTCTGAATAATTTCCTGTACGGGTTCTTCATCAGCTTTCTTTTGTCGAATGATTGTCTTGTTGGCAGTGTATCCAATGATGCCGACACATACTGCGATGATGAAAAAGGGGAAGAATGGCAATCCTGGGACCAAACCCATCAAAGCTAAAATCCCTGAAGTTACCAATATTGCCTGCGGCTGTCTGGAGAATTGGGTCGCAATATCGACACCCATGCTGGCTCCCGAGGCAGCTCTGGTGATAATGATTCCAGAGGCAGTAGAAATGATCAGGGCCGGAATTTGAGCCACCAGGCCATCACCAATTGTGAGCAGCATATAATTTGAGGCAGCATCGCCGAGGGACATCCCGCGTTGCAATACTCCGATAGTTAGCCCACCGACGATATTGATCATTGTAATGAGCAGTCCAGCAATTGCATCCCCTCGAACAAATTTTGCAGAACCATCCATGGCTCCGTAAAAATCAGCCTGTTGAGAGATGTCTTCTCTACGCACCTTGGCTTGTTGATCATCGATTAATCCGGCATTCAAGTCGGCATCGATGGCCATCTGTTTCCCGGGCATAGCATCCAATGTGAACCTTGCAGAAACTTCGGCCACACGTGTTGCACCTTTGGTAATCACCACAAAATTGATGAGGACTAAAATCAGGAAGATGACAGCCCCGACAACGAAATTCCCATGGACCACAAATGACCCAAAAGCCTTTATGATCTCGCCGGCATATCCCTGCCCCAGAATAAGTCTGGTGGTTGCAACATTCAGGGACAATCTGAAAAGTGTCACAATCAGCAGGAGTCCCGGAAACACAGAGAATTCGAGGGGTTTCAGTACATACAATGCGATAAATAAAATTACCAGAGCACCTGTAATATTCATTACCAACAGAATGTCAGTTAAAAATGTTGGCAGAGGCAAGATCATCACTGCCAGGATCATCATGATCATCCCGGACAGATAAATATTGCTGCTCTTAAATTTGCTATTTAATGGATTCCCCTGGCTCTGATCAGGCATGGATAGACTTCACCTTTATTGCTGGGTGGTGACCCTGCATCTTAAATACTTGCGCCAGTAATTCTGCAACAGCGTGATATAAAATTACCGGTACCTGCATTCCGACTTCGGCCACTTCAAACATAGTTCTCGCCAGTGGTTTGTTCTCTATGATTGGTACTTCATTTTCCCTGGCGATCTCTTTGATACGCTCTGCAATCTTTCGTTTCCCCTTGGCAACGATGATGGGGGCATCGGCACCAGAAGCAGGATCATATTTAATCGCAATCGCAATGAAAGTCGGATTGGTTACAACGACGGTTGCATCGGGAACGGCGGCCATCATCCGCGTTCTCGCGAGCTGCTTCTGAGTGGAACGAATATGACCTTTCATTTCCTGATTGCCTTCGTATTGTTTAGCCTCATCTCTGACTTCTTGTTTGGTCATTTTCAGACTTTTCTGATGTTCATATTTCTGATAGGCAAAGTCGGCAGCAGCAAGAAATGCAAGTACAACACCGATCTTTATTCCAAGATCCTGCAGAACCGTTCCGATCAGTTTAAATACCTCTGAAGCAGAAGCACTGTAGAGTGCCCAAAAATCACCAACATACTTTTTAAGCACGATAAATGCAACCAGGGCGACGATGAGGATTTTTAACATTCCTTTAATCGCTTCCACGAGTGACCGGAGCGAAAACATTCGCTTAAAACCTTGTGCCGGACTGATTCTTTCAAATTTAGGCTCTAATGCTTTTTTCGAAATGATAAAGCCGGTTTGTGCCACATTGGAGCCTATTCCGGCGATCAGCAGGATAATAAAAACAGGAGCAAGGACAGCGCTGAATTTGAGCAGCATCCCTCTGAACTGGTCCGGGAAAGAGCCTACCGTTAAAGGAATGCTGTTTGAATTTAAATAGGTCGAAACCGTAAAATCAGAGAATAATTTCATTAACTCACCCGCCACAAACTGCATGCTGATGATACCCGCCAACATAACTGCAACAGAGTTCATGTCCATGCTTTTTGCGACATTCCCTTCCTCAAGGGCTTCTTCTTCTCGCCGCGGGGTTGCGGCTTCTGTTTTATCCTGTGCTGATTGATCTGCCAAGGTCAGGTACTCTGTAGATTTGTTATAATATTTTGAAAATAAATACCGATATTTTCGTAAACCGAATCGTAAAGCAGCTGAAATATATCTACTGATATGATCAGGATAAATATCCCCGTCGCTATTTTTAAAGGCAGGGTTATGATAAAAATGTTCATTTGAGGCATTACCCGTGCTACCAATGCAATGGCTGTATCCACCAGCAGTAGAAATACCATCGCCGGGGCGGCAAGATTCAGGGATATCCTAAAAGCGGTTGTTCCACTTTGTACGATGGCCTCCCCAGCCTCCGGACTGAAAACGGCTCCTCCAATCGGGATCATCTGGAAATTTTTAAAGAGGGTCTCGACTAACAGGTAATGACCGTTGACTGAAAGGAAAAACACAATCATCAGCAAAAACCAAAATTGACTGATAACCGGTATTTGCTGACGGCTGGTAGGGTCCATCACATTGGCGATAGCGAGCCCCATTTGGCGCCCTACAAAACTCCCTGCCATATTGAGTGCTTCAAAAATGACGCGAGCTCCGACGCCGATGATCATTCCTGTAAATAATTCTTTGCCTACATAAAATATCAATTGCGGGAGTGAATCGATAACGATCGTTGGATGATTCAGTAATGGGTAAATCAATACTGCCAGGGACAGGATCAGCATCACTTTTATCCTGTTGGAAATAAGACGATAACTGAATAACGGCATGGTCGTGATCATTCCCGATATCCTTGCGAGAACCAACATGAATCCCGGCAACCAATCACTTAAATTATCAATTAATTCGAACATTTCATTGAACCATTAACGGAATTTGACTAAAAATTTCCTGCGTAAAAGAGACCATGACATCAATGAACCAGGGCATCAGTAGGAGAATGATAAACCCGACAACTGCCATCTTCGGAATGAAAGTCAGTGTCATTTCATTAATCTGGGTTACCGCCTGGAATATACCCACAGCCAGGCCGACAACCAATCCACCTCCCAGGATTGGCAGCAAGATCTGCATAGCAGTAACCAAAGTTTCCTTACTCAAATAAAGAACATAATCTGTGGTCATATCGTTGAAAATCCCTTCACTAATGATTCGATGATTAAATACCAGCCATCCACGAGTACGAATAACAATATCTTAAAGGGCATTGAGATCATCATCGGCGGCAGCATCATCATTCCCATAGAAAGCAGCACGCTGGAGACAACGATATCAATGAGCAGCATGGGCAGATATAATAAAAACCCAATTTGAAATGCAGTCTTTAATTCACTGATGATGAATGATGGTATCACCGTTGATAACGGCAGTTGATCAACAGAGGCAGGTTTCCCCTCACCCCGAAGATTGACAAACAGTTCGAGGTCTTTAACCCGGGTTTGCTTGATCATGAATGCCTTGATGGGTACTTCAGCGGCTGCGAGGGCTTCGGACTGTGTAATCTCTTCAGCAAGATAGGGTTGGATTGAAGTATCGTTTATTTGTGTGAATACCGGTTTCATGATAAAAAATGTGATGAACAATGCCAGCCCAATAAGTATTTGATTTGAGGGAACGCTCTGTGTAGCCAAAGCCGTACGCAGAAAGTGGAATACAATCACAATGCGCGTAAAAGAAGTCATCAGGATCAATATCGAAGGTGCCAAAGCAAGGATGGTCATGAGTACCAATATGCGTAGGGAGAGTACAAAATCCTGCGGAGAAGTTGCATCTTCGAGACCCAGTGTTACCTTTGGCAGCACGGACTGCTGAGCAGAAATCACCCCCATCAAACAAATAATGAGCAGCCCGTACAACAGCAATTTTTTACGGGATCGGTTCAACTTTTATCTTCGCTTTCGCCAGACTTACCGGTAAAATTCTTCAGTAGAATCTGAAATGGGTTGTCCTTTGGATTTTGCAATGTCTTTTCCAACTCATCAGCGTCTCTAATCTCAAATTCGCTAATCAGGTTTACCGCCGCATCCGTAATACCAAGGAGTAATTTTCTGTTTTCGACATGAACCATGACCAAGGAACTGTTTGGAGATAAATATTCCCTACCGAGGATCGTAAAACGAGTACCACTAGAGATACCTGACATCATTTTCTGGCGGTAGAATTTTGCCAGAAGCCAGAATAGCCCTAAAATAACCGCGGTGATGAGCACAACTTTCCAGATATATCCGGTTAGACTAATGGATTTTTGCTGGCTATGGTCACTGCCAAATGTGGCTGGTGATGAAACTGCTGTTGAGGATGTATTATCCGTCATATCCGGAGCAGATTTCGGGGCAAAAATGAGAACCATCCCAAAAAGAGTAATTACAAAAAATACCAATGCCAACAGCTTGGATCCTCCGCCCACTCTTATTTTATCGGGGGTTCTCATCACTGGCCCAGGGATTCCAGTCTTTTTTTAGTTCCTGCCAATTGAGTGATCCGGACACCGAAATGATCTTCTACAACCACAACCTCTCCTTCGGCAAATTTCCGGCCGCTGACGTAAAGATCGAGGGGTTCTCCTGCAGCTTTATCAAGTTCTACGACTGTCCCCTTCCCTAATTTCAGGACATCCTTAACCTGCATGGTTTTCTTGCCCAGTTCTACATTGATCGCCAATTCGACATCCAGCAGCATATTGATATTACGGCCCTGCCCATTAGAACCTGATTGATCAGACAATTTACTGAAACTTGCCGGGTGCACTGTGACCGGCTCTTCTTGCCCATTATTCTCAGGTGATGCTACTTCATCTACAAAAGATTGGTCGGCAAACAGTTCATCCACATCAATTTCAGGTTCATCGGGCGTTGCGGGAGTTTCCTTAACTGCTGCCGCAGTTTGCCAATAGAAATGATCAACAATAAAAGTTTCCTCGCCCGTTGCTATGGTGTACGATACCCTGATACCCTCATCAGCTGGCGGAGTCCAGGATTCATCTGACTCTGAATTTGACAAACTAACCAATACATTTTTGAATTCAGATTTCAAATTCATACCATCCAGAGCCGTCCTCAACTGACCCGTGATTTGGTTGACTGCTTCCTGGATCCCCTCTATGTGCTCCGGTGATAATTTTTCATCCGGGTCACTTTGCAGCATCCAACCCATCAATTTAAGACCAAAAGTCTCATCGAGATGTATTCTGTGGTGATATTCTGCATTTGCAACCAGATCAAATTCTAATTTTACTCCCGGTGCTGTACCCTCCGGCTGCTGATCTGCAACAATAGAATTTTCTCCAACTTTGATAGTAAAAGCCTGGTTAAAAACCAGCTGACTTGCTTCAACAATGATAGAGATTATATCTTCCGATAAAATCTCAAATTGATTCTTCAATTCCTTATAATTCATTGTTTTCCTCTCTAGTAATTACTGAACTGATTTGTACCGCATAGTTATTATTGTATTCTCCCAGAATAGCATCATAAGAGCGAATTTGAGATGTGAACACCGGGACCGTGTCATGAACGGTGCTATTGAGTTTTACAA
>CAZIYQ010000049.1:0-14716 GCA_964543505.1 uncultured bacterium
AGTAAGCACAAAATTGTGATCTGCTTGTTGGGGTTGCTCATGCTCACAGTCCTGACAGCCGGGGAGCCATTCAATCTCAACATTGCATCAGAGGATGAGTTACAAAGCCTGCCAATGTCGGCGGATCAAATTGCATCCATTGCAGCCTACCGCTATGATCATGGTTACTTTCATACCATCTACGATTTATTGGAAGTTCCCGGCATCACGGCTGCGGACGTGCGAATTCTAAAACCTTTCGTCACCATCGAAATTCCTAAGGAATCCGAGTTTGTTGCTGGCCAGAAGGTTTCCAACTACAAAGTCAATCAATGGCTCACAGCCGAGGGCAGCACCGAAGGATTGTCGGAGGTCTGGCTGGACCGTTATTATGAGCCCAAAGATGTCAATAAAATGGGCTTCGACGATCTCATTGCCCTACCTAATCTGAGTCCGGTGGATGCCGTAGCGGTGCTGAAAGAACAGTTGCGGGGACCCATCAGGGGGACCTTCGAATTGCGCAATTCCCCGGGCATCAGTCACTACGGCTATAAAAATCTGATCGACTTCGTGCAGTTCAGTACGGATACGCTGGCCAGGCCGGCCTTCCATATCCGTATCAGTAGCTTGGTGAGGACGGTCCCCGTGACCACCAATCCGGATTATGAAGGTGCCACGCAGCCCTTCAGTTCACCGGATCGCCCGGAATTATTTCGCAAGGTTTCGGCCTCATACGGCAATCATCTGAAAGCCGGCTATGTTTATCACCGCAATATGGGTGAACCCGACGGTATTTACTCGGAGAAGCGTTCCGCTACCATCGAAGATGTATCCCTTGGCGGTGGTTTAAAACTGGACCGACTCGTACTGGGCAATTTTACGGCCAGCTTTGGGCAGAGTGTGATCATGGAGACATCCGACTATTTCACACCCCGTCGAACCGGATTCCGCTTT
The DNA here is from genome assembly GCA_964543505.1 of uncultured bacterium. Lineage (GTDB taxonomy): Bacteria > Fidelibacterota > Marinisomatia > SCGC-AAA003-L08 > JACNLC01 > JAADGM01. Next base: position 934 of record CAZIYQ010000049.1, read on the forward strand.
TCCAAACAAGCCAGAGGGATTTACCCCGATATGACGCGCTCCACCCAATATGTGTTTGATGGGGTTGGGGCTCAATTATCATCCCAACATTTCAGGACCTCCCTGTTTACCTCAAAGCACGCCCGGGATGCCATCATCAACGAAGACGGTAGTTTTTCAACCCTCATCGTCATGCAGCCCCGCCTGCCCTATGGTGTTTACGGAGACACCACCAAAATCTATGACAAGCTGACTTCGTCAGTCAATGAGGTGACCTGGGGAGCCAACGTCCGCTTCACACCGGTCGTGGGCTTGAACATCGGCTACACCTTCTACGAAAGTCTCTACGACAGAGTTTTGGATCCCCAGGTGGTCAACACCATCACCGGCGGAGTGGACGATCCCAACCCGGGACCTGATTCCAATGATTATGACAACTACTCGGGGGATGCCTATTACCAGACCTATATGACCAACTCTGCCGATCCTGAAATTGCCGCCATGTACGGCTCACGCGGGGAGTCCAGCCTCTGGAAAGATGCCAAATCGTACCGCCGGGTGAGCGGGATGGACTTCATGTATGTCGTCGGCAATATGGCCTTTCAGGGTGAATACGCTGAGCTGACCACAAATACAACCCACCTGAAGGTTGGTGACGAACCTCATGCTATGGTGTTTAATTTTTACACTCAGTTTGAAAATCTCACATTGCTGGCGTTGTACAGGGACTATGATCTTGAGTTTGACAATCCCTATCAGCGTTCTTTCTCAAATTATCAGCGATACAAGACTTCTATTTTCGAGGACTATTACTGGCTGGAGGATCCGGTTTACAGCTATTTGTATTCGGGGAATCCCCAACCGCAGTCCGAGCGTGGTTTTTATCTCTCGTCCCGCTATCAGTTTCATCGTTCCTTCGTAGGAACCCTGAACTGGGATACCTGGACCCGTAAAGCTGATGAAGCCCATTATTACCGCACGGTGGCTACCATCGAGTGGCGGCCTGTTTTTAACTATCGTCTGCGCGTGCGGCAGAAATGGCAGGCCCGGGGCTCCTTTGATATCATGCACCCCAGTCCTTTCGAATCTCTGGAAACCCGTGTGACCCTGCGCATCCGGCTGTCAAATTTTAATTCTGCCCAGATCCTCTATTCCAGAGGTTACACGACCTTTTCGCCCCGGCCTCGGCTCACCGACAATCCCCTGGGCGGTAATATGAAAGTGGGCAATATCGGCAAGCCCTCGGATGTTTTGGGGATTGATTTCATCCACAATTTTGATGAACATCTGACCCTCAAATTTGGGACTTTTATTCTTGGCGAAGAAGCTTTCCTCTGGTATTTCGAGGATACGGATTTCCGGATCTTCAACAGCAAGGCCGGCGCATTGCACAATTGGATCGCTTTCAATTACCACCCCACGGACAATTTGACCATTGGCCTGAAAGCCAGTCATACGACAGACAATCCCTTCACCAGAATAACCCAGGGACAAACCAGCGTGAATACCTGGGAGTCAAACCCCAATGAAAATTCACAGCAGACCGATTTCAGAATCCAAATCGATTATGGAATCTGATCAGATGACTATGGTGATAAAAAATTTAACAGATGAGAACTTTAATATGATGAAAAAAATTACGAGCTCAATACTAATGATTCCCCTGCTGATGGGGAGCCTAATGTTCGGACAGTCCTTTTTCAACCCCGTCACGGGAGCGGATACCTACATCGGCTCGGCCCGGGCCGCTGCCATGGGGGGAACCAACCTGCAAAATGACGAGTCCGGTTCAGCGCTGCTGTTCAATCCCGCCCGGCTCTGTTTCCGGAATGAGCGGCTGTCAGTGGATTACCAGTTTCGGGGTCTTTCGTCCCTGGAGCGTCGGGGCTACGACCTTAAAGACAGCTTTGGAGACTATCTCACCACCAGCGATTACGTTGCCAACCGCACGACAGACGGCTTTCATCAGGGCGCTGTGACTTACAACTGGCAACGGCATCAACTGAATATTTCAGGTGCTCTGGCCTACAGCCCTCTGACCACTTTCAACTACCGCTATGAGGAAGAAGTTCGCGGAGCCCAGAGTCTGCAGGATGGGGTTATCGGTATCAAGGATCCCCTGGTAGGTTATCATCTGCTTGAGTCGGAAGGGACCCTTTACACCCTGTCATTTGGTGGCGGAATTGGTCTCGAAACCGCAGGTCATGGCCGCTACAGCTTCGGTTTGGGATTGCACTCAATTTTGAACGGAGAAGTAAGGCAAAGGGTGCGGGTGGACACCATCAGCTATGATGCAAACTATCTTGCAGACATCGAACCTTCAGACGTTTCCTATAAAACGCCCGGTGATTTTTTTATCTCCCTCGGTGCCGATTTCACGATTATTCCGGGTCTCCAGGGTGCTTTGGCTTACGAATCGAAAGCACAGGTCACATCAGACAATTTCACGGCTCCGGTCTTCAACCAAGAATCCGGTCTGCCTGAGTATCTCACCACCAATCCCGACTTCAGGACAGCCCTGCTCATTCAGGGAGTGGATTATGTAAAACCCGCAAAATTACGAGCCGGCATAAGATATACGCCCAGGGAGAAAGTCCCCATGACCTTCGCCATCGAAGTGGAGCATATCTACCTGTCTGATAAATCGGTAGTTATCCCATTCCACGACATCACACAATGGAAATTCGGCTTCGAATATCTGGCCCTGGGCAGTGTTCCGGTGCGCGCCGGACTGATCTTTCGTGAAGCAGCCCTTGAAAGCCTGGTTCCCGAGAGTCTTTTCACTTTCGGAGCAGGGAAATCCTACGGACATCTGTCCTTTGATGTAGCGGGTCAGTTCAGTGTGCTGGATACTTACGACTATCCCGATCTCTTCCCGGTAGCCGGAGAGGTGAGGCCCGATTACGACCGGGTGAATGAATCGCATTTTAACCTCGTTACCACGATTAATTACGGATTCTAATATGAAAAAAATGGTCATCCTGTTTTTATTGGTGATTCTGTTCGGGCAAAGCCCGGACAAAATGCCCAATGATATTCGCTGGGTCAGAAATTCCAAAGAACATGATGCTCTCTACGAGCAGGTCTATGCCAACGCCTGGCGTCAGATCGCCAAACAGGCGCAGGAAACCTCGGATCCCTGGGTGATCGTAATGGATCTGGATGAGACGGTGCTGGATAACAGCTTGTATCAGGTAAAACTTTTTGAAAAGGGCGAACATTTTACACCCGAATCCTGGGATGTCTGGGTCACTCGCAGCGCAGCCGGGCTGGTCCCCGGAGTAAAAGCTTTCATTGACAGTATTCATACGCGGACAAAAGGACAAATCATCTACATATCCAACCGAATGGCCAATCGGACAGAGGAGACAAAACTCAATCTGAAACAGGATCGGATCTATGAAGAAGAAGATATCTTTATACTACGAAAGGATCACGATGATACCAAAAGCGTCCGTAGACATGAAGTGATAACCGGCTCTGGGCGCATGGCGAAAGTGGGTGCCCGTCGAGTGCTTGCCTACTTTGGTGATGCAATGGGGGATTTTCCAGCCACGGGCGATACGCTCCACTGGGGAGTGAACAAATTCATCCTACCAAACCCGTTGTACGGGAAATGGTGAGGCTGCAGGTGTCGGTAAACACGAATCATCTAAAAATAAAATAAGAATTGCCGTGAAAAAGAATTACACATTTACTTGGAATATGATGTTCTGTCTGCTTCTGCTGATGCCACTGGCAGCCCGGACAGTTGACCCCATTGTGGTCAATTTAATTACTACCAATGATCTGCATGGTGTGATCTATGAACAGGAGGCCACTTTTATGAACCCGGCCTATCCGCCCACCATTCTCGGCGGGGCTGCCATGTACAATTATGTCACCGATCTGCGCCGTCAAAACGAGAGCACAGGCGAAGGATTACTTATGCTCGATGGAGGAAATTTCTTTCAGGGTACGCCTCTCGGTATGTCTGACGGGGGTGCTGCTATCATCGATTGGATGAACAAACTGGAGTATGATGCCCTCAGCCCCGGGTTTTACGATTTTATTCTCGGCGCAGGACAGTTGAACAGACTATCTCATAAAGCGAATTTTCCATTTCTCATCGGGAATCTCGAGTGTGAACAATGTGACCTTTCCGACGAGGGATTTTTGCCTTACATCATTCGTGAGATCAATGGTGTGAAAATCGGGATCATCGGCATCGTGGATTCAGATCTGGGCCACAAGACACTGGCTGGAAACACCAGAGGCATCCAAACGATGAGTGAAGTCCGAGCTCTACAGAAACGGGTTCCGGAAGTCCGGGCCAAGGGAGCCGAAGTCATCATTGTACTCACCAGTAGCGGCGTACCCTGGAATCGTGAAAACGTCTATCAGGAGTTTCTCGATAGTCTGCAAACGGGCTGGAAGGCAGAGGATTCTCCCTTGAATGCCCTGCAAATGGGATATTACGCCCAGGGGGTTGATGTCATCGTTGCCGGAGGGAACAGCAAAGGTTATAATACCCCCTGGTACGATCCCCACTCTCACGCATATGTTTTCCAGAATTACGGCAATGGCACAGAATTTGGGCATGTCCGCCTGTTGATTGACCGTGAATCCCACGATTTTATCGGCTACGAAACCGTGGTGGACGGCAGAGTTTCACAGACCCTGCTGGCCGATGATTTCACACCGGACAATCAAATGCTGGAGTGGATCCGCACGAAAAATGCCCTCGCCCTGGCCAGCGAATATGCCCCGGTGGATGTATCCTCTCTTGGACAAAAGAAAACGCTTTGCGATGTATCACAAACCAAACTGGGCCGGGATGACTGGAAGATCCCAAAGATCGATCGCCGGGATCAATTTGAAATTGTTACCTGGAACTGTGAAAATTTCCCCAAAAAGGAAGAAGAGACCGTGAGAGCTCTGTCCGAGGCCATCCACGATCTCAATGCCGATATGTACGCCTTGCAGGAGATCCGATACGCCGGCTGGTTCAGCGCACTCATGGAAGAACTGCCCCAATATGATTTCCTCATTTCCCGGAACTCCTCGTATATGGACCTGGCCATCCTCTACAAAAAAGATATGTTTCAACTGGTACGCCAGGTGGAGTTGTTTCCCGAAGATGATTATAATTTTGCCGGCCGTCCGCCCTTGCAGGGAGATTTCCTGTATATCTGTGATGGAGATACAACACAGTTCAGCATCGTCGATTTGCACATGAAATGCTGTGATTCAGGTCTTTCAAGACGACAAAAAGCGTCGGAGATGCTTCACAACAAACTGGTCGAAGAGATCAATGCAGACCGGGAGAATTTCATCGTTCTGGGTGATTGGAACGACGATTTGAAGGATGCCCCCAATGCCCATTGTTTTCAACCCTTCCTCGATGATGAGCGCTTCTTCTTCCCCACAATGGATATCACCGGCGACCTTTCCCAGGCCTCTTATCCCAATGAGCCCTATGTGAGCTTCTTGGATAATGTTCTGGTGACCAGGGCATTTGTACCACGGCGGACCACCTACCGGGTGCAGACGCTGCCCGTGGACAGCTTTTTCGAGACTTTTGAGAATTATGAGGAAAATATATCAGACCATAAACCGGTCATGTTCGGTTTTAGCCTAAAGGCACAATAAAAGAATAGCGCAGGAGGAAACTCACTATTCTGCTGCTTATTTTTCCAAGCGGCATACCTCTCGCCCGAACGGGTTATCAATAGGATGGAAGAAGTTTGAAGAAAAACATGTTCTTTTTATTTTTTTGCGGATGGCTCCTCTTCCCACTTTCCGGTCAGACATGCCCGCCCCCTGATACCACAGCCGTAAACCCGCTTCAGAACTCCTGGACAATTCCCTATCAGAATAACTGGAACGGTCTTGAGATCATGACCTGGAATGTTGAACAGTTTCCCCTTAGCAGCAACACCCTCAATTATGTGAATGAGATCATCTCCGATCTGCTCCCGGATGTGATCAATTTTCAGGAGATCACCAATCTCACGGTCTTTAACCAATTGGCAGCCAGCTTGTCCGCCTATGAATTCATCCACACCGATTATGCCGCATCGGGAGGGTATAATATGGATTTGGGGATGGCTGTGCGCAGGGATTGCGTGAGCATCGAAGGTTATGGTACTCTTTTCCCCGGAGAGAGCTATAATTTTGCAGGGCGTTTCCCCCTGAAGGCCAATCTCACCTGGGGGTGCGGAGAGGCAGCACTGAGTTTTCAGATGATCTGTGTCCATTTAAAATGCTGCGATGATGGTTTCAACCGGCGCCTGGCAGCCACACAGCTGATGAGGGATTATATCTACAATCAGATGATGAATCAGGGACAGGAGAACATCATTGTGGCCGGTGATTTCAACGACGAGATCAACGAGCCTGTGCAAAACAATTCCCTCTGGCCGTTGGTCAACGACCCCGATGAAGTCTATTTTACGACCACCCCGATCGTCAATGATAACAATCAGCAATCTTTCCCCTGGTATTGGAACCCCAGCTTTCTGGATCATGTCCTGATCTCATCGGGACTTTTCAATGAGAATAGTATCGGAACCGTGCAGACCCTGCGCATCGATGACTATACCGGCAGTAATACCTATCGCAACAATGTATCGGATCACAGACCGGTGATCTGGAGAATACCCCTGACGTCAATTGGAATTCCCACGGGCCTGGTGATTAACGAGATCATGAACAATCCGTCAGCGGTGTCGGATAGTTACGGTGAATGGTTTGAGCTGTTCAATACCGGATCGGAAACAATTGATCTGAACGGCCTCATCCTCAGGGATGACGGCACTGATCAGCATACCATCACACAGACCGGCGGACTTCTGCTGGCATCCGGCGGGTATCTTGTCCTGGGGCGGAATGGAGACCCGGCACTGAATGGCGCTGTGCAGACAGACTATGTGTATAGCAATATCAATTTGAGCAATACCTGGGATGAGCTGATAATTCAGCATCCCACGGGAGTTATCATCGATGCCGTGGCTTGGGATAACGGTGCCAGCTTCCCGGATCCCACCGGCGCCAGCATGATGCTTATTGATCCGGATTTGGACAATGCCATCGGCAGCAACTGGACCACATCAGCCCTACCCATGGCAGATGGGGATATGGGCACACCGGGCGGGGTCAACAACGGGGTTTCGGGCTGCAGTCCGGCTGGCGAAGTTACGGGCGACGGGGCCGTCAATGTTGCTGACCTGGTCGCCATTGTGGGCTACATCACAGGTTCGGTGGTCTTTGATGACCAGCAGCTCTGTCAGGCCGATGTCAATCAGGACAGCCTCATAAATGTGGTGGATTTAGTCCTGATTGTTGATTACATTTTATCACCGTAAGACACGAATTGTTATGAAATTTATTGGTAAATAAGGGAGCATTATGAAAATCAAAACGACACTGACGGCACTTAGCCTGAGCCTGCTCACACTCCTCGCTGCACAGGAAGCACAACCCTATCCGCCATTGTATCTGGTATCCATCCCAACGGCAGGTACCCTGCCGAAGGGTACCTACACCCTGGAACTTCTGCTGCAGAACAATGGAGGCATTCTCCCCAAATTAGCGGTGGGTCTCACCGATCACTTTACCATCGGCATGTCCTATGGAGTACAAAAATTTATTGGTGACGCCAAATCCGAACCCAATAAACAAACACCTGAAGTGCAGTTGAAATACCGGGTCTATGATGAAAGCACCTCCTGGCCGGCTTTCGTCATCGGTCTGGATACACAGGGCCGCGGAGCCTATCACGACAATGCTGCTGTGAGCGATACTGGAACCGTTGCCCTGAACCGCTATGATCAAAAGGCCTGGGGGGTCTATGTGGTTGCCAGTAAGAATTGGAATATGCTGGGTAATCTTGGCCTGCACGTGGGCATCAGCAAGAATAATTGGGAAAATACAGACGGGGATAATGATATTGATTTTTTCTTCGGCTTTGACAAACAGCTCAACCGCACTTTTTCTCTGTTGCTGGAATATGATGCCGCCCTGAATGATAATGCCGATGCTTACGATATCAACAGCATCACCTTCGGCAAAGGTCGGGGGTATGTCAATGCCGGGCTACGCTGGGCTATTGCCCCCAGCTTGATGCTGGAGTTTGATGTGAATAATATCACACTGAACAATGACGCTTCCCGCTATTCTAATCGCGAAGTGAAAATTCTCTATTCGGAATCCTTTTAATTTTGCCAAAACCGGCCCTACATCGATTAACGGGAATTCTTCTGCTTTCAGGTGGACTGCTGTTTAGCGCCACCACTGCCCAACTGGCCGGGCTGGATCAGCTGGAAGCCGACGGACAATACGAAGCTACGCTTTCGGGACTTGAACAATTGGCCGAAGCCTCACCAGCCGATGCCGAAATTCTCTGGCGTATCGCCCAAGCCCATTTTGATATTGCCGACCAGACAGATAATGCAGAAGAAGATAAAGCCCATCTCTATCCGGGACTCGAAGCTGCAGGGGCAGCTCTCGCTGCAGATTCCACTTCTGCCAGGGCGAATCACTGGTATGCGGTGCTCATGGGACAGGTGGGCATGCTGGAAGGCACCCGCCAGAAGATCACGAATTCTTATGCAGTCCGTAAATATGCTCTGAGAGCCATAGAACTGGACCCAAACTACGACGGCACTTACCATGTCATGGGGCGCTGGCACTATGAGCTGGCCAGCCTGAACTGGTTCGAAAAGAAAATCGCCGCACTGGTTTACGGCAAACTTCCCGAAGGCAGCTTTGCCGAAGCGGAGTCCTATTTCCATAAGGCGATGAAAGCCAAACCGGACGAGACCCGTCATTATCTGTGGCTCGGGAAAACTCTTATGGAAGAGGATAAAGACTCCGAAGCGCGCTTGATCTTACAGGATGCTCTGGCCCTTCCGCCCGTTTCGGATAGCGACAGGCGACTGCAAAAAGAAGCCGGAGAACTGCTGGAAGATCTGTAGTAAGTCCGGGTTAATTCCGGGAAATGCTTTTGTGGTGATCTATCGCGGTTTTCAGAGTCAAATCCGGTAGCAAATTACCAAGAAAGAATAACTACGTTGCCGGTTGCCTAATATGTTATGGGATGACCGCCGGTTATGAATCTTATCCAATAGCAACCGATGCATCAAGTTGGTCGCTTCGGCAGTTGAGCAGCATGCCAGACGGCAACAATCCAAATAACGCTATCTTTCATACGGTAAAAAAAACGAAAGGGTGACACAAATAATTCTCGATAGGGAAGGTCTGGAAACTCGCGAACTGTACGCCCGGAATCAGGAAAATCGATTAATCTGCAGAGTGAATTTTCAGCTTTCCTTCGATAACGTGCTGCCGCACTCGGATTATCTTTTTGGATGTGCTTGAGACCATTCAAAAATTGATGGCGAGCAGACGGAGTAAATTTGATTTGCATTTTTAATCATCGATAATCTGATCAGCCTCGTCAAAGATGCTGTCCAAACTATATCCTTCATCAGCCTCGATCTCCTTATCTCCCTTCGCCAAGAGTAGTAACAATTGACGTTCATGTTCAGCCTGTTCATAGGCCTTAACACTTAGCATAACCGCAACAGCTCTGCCGCGTTGTGTAATTACCATTGGTTGGTCGGACTCACGAATTTGCTGCAGGATTGACGCGGCGTCTTGCCGTAGGTCGCTAATTGGAATGATTGGTGGTACTTTGCTCATTATGACCTCCTATTGTATGCCTAAAAGTACTACTAACCAGATGCTTGAGCAAACCAATGAAATATTAATTTGGTTGCCAATATCCGGGCTCTGCAGTGCCGGAATAAATCATCCGGCAGAGGGATTCGTATTAGTCCCACAACGATTCCTGATACCAGAATTCCACAGCTCACTGGCAGAATTTGAAATGAAGATTGCTGAAGCTAAAAAGGAAGGTAAAAACCGAGACAAATGCTTCAATGTAGTTCAAGATAAAATTGCACTTAAACTGTCAAGGAAGTTTATTGTATCTACCCAAGTAATCCAAAAAAGAATGAATTACGCGAATCTTCAGACATTTATTATTTGATATTATTTCACCGATATTGAGAGCCAATTCACCCCGCACTAGAGCGCAGAATCAATCAAACAAGAATTGATAAGGGTACATCCGGAATTTATTTCAAACCTCCCGAAACCCGATCCAGTAAAGTTTACATACTATTTTTACACATTTGGCCATCTATGCCGGGAATAGGGTAAAGAAGTTATAAAGAAAAACCCCATCCTGAAACTGTGTTCACTAAGGGGATGACACCTCAAATAAAGAGGTTACCTCCTGTATTCATGTGATACTATTTCAGCAATAATACTTTCTGTACTTTTATGAAATCCTCTGCATTCATAACAACAAAATAAATGCCACTGGATTGTTCACTTGCATCCCAGATGACTGTATAATAACCAGATGTTTGAATCGAATGAACCAGTTTAGTGACTTCACGCCCATTCAGGTCCAAAACTTTAATCTCTACATCCCCTTTTTCTGCTAAAGCATATGAGATTTTCGTGACCGGATTGAAAGGATTTGGATAGGCGGGCTTAAGGGCAAATGAGGTTGGAGAGCTTATGAGTTGTGCTTTCAAATTATTTCCATGCCAGTCAGCAATAATGCTGGCATTTATTGATAATTCACCCTCGTATTCAATTTTAAAATTGTTCAATAAGCTGGTACCGTCCATGTTATAGACTAATATTATTTCGTTATTAGAGAAAATTTCCCATCCAACAGGCAGTGTATTGTCTTCAATCTCAAAATCACCTGTTACCCAGAGTTGGATACCTGCAAAATCACCCTCCGTTTCTATTTGCATCATATCTTTATTTATGGTGATGGATGCTGAAGTGACAGGCTGTCCTTTACTTAACCCCCCTTGCATTATTATTTGGACCAGCCCTACAACATCAAGTACGTTGATTTCTCCGTCAGTATTAACATCAGCTGCCCACAACTCATGCGCTGTCGGATCAATTTCTCCCATAATAATATTAACCGTGATGACGATATCGAAAATATTGATCAGACCGTCGGAATTCAAATCACCCGGCTGGGGAGCAGTTATTGAAACACTGCTGCCGTCCAGTTCTGCGTTCCCCAGCCAGTCAACCGATCTGCAGACCAGAGTATGAGAACCGGCATCCAGGCAATAATCATGTTCCCAGGTAATTTCATTTATAAATTGATCCGGTGCAACGTAAACAGTATCCCAGTTCTCACCACCGTCCGGACTTAAAAACACAGACTGCACCCCAATGCCGGCATAAACTCCGGTACCATCATCTGCAGTTCCTTCCACTCGCAAGGAGCAGCTCTCCATAATATATTCCGGTGTGGGAAAAGTAATTTCACTGTTGGGTGATGATCCATCGATATTGAAATAAACAGAGCTCTCTCCTGACCACTGAATATTTGGCTCATCCGAATTATCGAGTGCAGCGATTTGAACTCTGTAACCACCATCTGGCAAAGGCGTTTCGATGGGGGCTGATGTAATATCAGGGGCAATCCCTGCACCTACCTGCTCTTCGTTCAAATAAAATTGATATTCACTTAATCCCGAAATTAAATCGACTGTCGGCAGCCAGGTAATTTCCGGTTGTCTGTCAGCAATCCATAGTGAATCCGTAGGGAATAGAACATCAAATTCCTGAGGTGGAGAATAATCAATCACAAATTGCTCATCAAGCATAACCGTTGCCATAACATTTCCGACGAGGTCAGCTGCAGAAAGGATCCGAATTCTTGCATACCCTTCATTGGCAAGTTCTGTAATTTCAGCAACGCCCGACCAAATATTAGCCTGATCATCATAACCGGTTTGGGTCACCGAGATGCTATCTGACAGATTCATGCCAGAAGGAATGATTTGAACTTCCGGGAAAACATCCGTATTTAATCCCGAGCCGGTCTCATTAAATAAAACTTCCACTATTAAATCAGTTCTTATGTTGGTTATATTAGGTGTAACACTTGTACTTAAAACCGTCGGGGCCTGAGTATCAATCAGAAAATAGCCGGCATTGTAATTGGGCTCCATTGTATTACCCAAATTATCTGTTACTCCCACGACCTGCAGGGTTGCCAGGCCATTTTGCATATTGGCATCAATCACCCCGGCTCCCGTCCAGATGTCATCAGCAAACGAAGTCTCATAAATTAAATAGGGAAATCCATCGGGAGTTATAAAAATTACAGTCGGGTGAATCGAATAATCCAGCCCTGAAACGTTGACATGGAAGTAGATTGTGCAAACAATACCGCCGACACCAACAGGATCCGGATCAAATTCGACATTTTCAATTTCAGGAGGATAGAGATCAATAAAAACCGTAACCTGCAATTGTGGAATTTCCAGGTTCCCCGCTCTGTCTGCTGCTCTGCTTTCAAGTGTATAATAACCGGCTTCATACCCCTCCCATTCATAACTCCAGGTATCGAATTCAGAACCGGTATTTATCACCGGCAGCCAGTCTGTCCAGATACCGTTGTGCAGCATACGTATCTCCACAAAATCAATACCCGAAATACCCACACCGCCGCCATCGGTCGCCGTGCCGGTGATAGTATAGGTCAATCCGCCAATGGAACTGTCGTCAATGGGAGACGTGATCTGGGAAACGGGATCGGTCAGATCAAAACCGATGGTAAATGTGGAAGTTGACCAGATAAAATTACCGGCATGGTCGGTGGCTCTGATCCTCCAGGTATGTTCACCCAGAGTCAAAGGAGCCGCAGGCTCTGCGCTCGTCTGTCCTGATGAAATATAACCAATCCCCGGAGGACTCGTCGAGCCGTCAATCTCTAGAGAATAATAACTGATACCGGTGGTCAGATCAGCGGCTGCTCCCCAGGTCAACAGCGGTTGGGCATCATTCGTCCAGGTATCGTCCACCGGCGTGATCAGGTCAAAAGGATAGGGTGGTTCAGTATCGATCACAAACGAATATGAACTGTCCGGCTCCATCACATTATTGATATTATCCGTACCGCCTGAGACAGTTATGACGGCAGTCCCGTTAGCCTCAAAGCCGGCAATGGTTATCTGGCCATACCAGGTATTGCCAACATAATTGGTTTGTGTTACGGGAATCTCAACGCCGCCATACGGTGTGCAGGTTACAACCGGTGTGGCGGCTATATTCATCCCGCCGCAATGTTCACCTGTCAGGAAATTGATTACGAACTGCACCAGCCCGTCCGGAGCCGGATCCGGTGAAATACTCATTGATGAAATTTCGGGCAGTACAATCTCCACATTGATCTGCAGCGCATTCGGGGGGGATTCAATATTGCCGTTATGATCAATCGCCCGGGTCATGATATTAAAACTGCCAGTCTCGTAACCCGTCCATAAAAATTCCCAGTAATAAATAGTACGGCTGTCCGGCGCCGGAAAATCATGATCTTCAGTCTGCTCTGCACTTAGGGTTGGCGATAATGATCTCCCGGCTTCTGTCGTCTCAAACCAGGTGTTCCCGGAGTCAAAACTGATCTCAACAAGGGCGACTCCGGAACCGCCTGCATTATCCTCCGCCGTCCCCATGATTAAATAATTTTCACCGCCAATATACTGATCAAAAACCGGATCGGTGAGTTCAGAAGTCGGTGCCGTTATATCCACATCCACAACAAAAAAACCATAGACAGAAGAGTTCTCACTACCGGCATGATCAAAGGCACGCACGTACCAGGTGTGACTGCCATTCTCCAGGGCCACAGGACATTCCGTCAGCACCGTATCAGCCTCGATGTCCTGCGGTATAAAATGATCATATACCAAATTGTTATCAATATATAGAT
>CAZIYQ010000050.1:0-5058 GCA_964543505.1 uncultured bacterium
ATGCGGACAATCGCATTAATGTGGATAGAGTGTATCATATCAATGGCGGTGTCAACTATTCTACAGGGAATGTAAATTTTGATGGAATGATCATCATCGACGGTGATGTGAGATCTGGTTTCCGGGTTGAAGCGACAGAAAATATTTTCATAAGTGGAAATGTTGAGGCTGCCGAAATTTATTCCTACAACGGTGATATTGCTGTTAAACATGGCATTCTTGGGAAAGGACGTGCAAAGGTTATGGCCGGCGGAAGTCTGATCTGTGGATTCCTGCAGGATTCTACTGTCGGAGTTAATAAAGATGTTATCATCGATCATTATGCTATCAATTCAAATATAATGGCTGGAAAGTCCGTAATATGCGATGAAAATGAAGGATTGATCAGGGGCGGCAGGATTAAAGCGGAACAAAAAATTAGTGCAACTGAAATTGGATCAGAACAGAATATTAAAACCAATCTGTTTGTGGGGTTGAAAAATTCGCAGGAAAATATACCGGAAATAGAGGCTGTTCGGCAGAAAATAAATCGGCTGCAGGCCCAGTATTCCTTAAAGTCAAAGTTATTATCGTTCAACCAAATATTGGAAAAAGAGAGTGGTCATATTTCATCAGTAAAATCCAGGGAGATCACAAATCTTAAGAATGAACGTGCCGGTTTGAAAGCCAGCATCGATACTTTGGAACAACAGAAAACAGAATTGTCACGAGATCTGAAAATCGAATCTCCAAGAGAAGCAATTATTGTCAAAGGTACCTTACACAGTGGCGTGGACATTTCAATTGGAAAATCAAATTATTTTGTAGAAAAACCACTTGAAAATGTGAAGTTATTTTTGAAAGACGACAAAATAACCATAGAAAGTTAGGATAGACAATTGGAAAAAACTGTACAGGAGAACCCCAAAGTACTTATTGTCGATGATGACAAAATGATCATCAAGCTGCTTCTTACCTATTTACCGGAATATGGTTTTGATGTCACCGGTTTTACGGATTCCGGAAAAGCATTGGAAGCGATACAGGAAAACCAATATGATGTTGTGTTGACCGATTTGGTGATGCCCATTGTTTCAGGTATGGATATTGTCAAAGCAGTCGTAGAAACCGGCCATGATACACAGATTGTGATTGCAACTGGTTTTGCCACGACTGAATCTGCGATTAATGCTGTACGCTATGGAGTTTATGATTACATCCGCAAACCATTTACTCCCATGGAGATCAGGATTGTTTTATCGAGGGCAGTTGAAAAATTAAGGATGATGCGGGACAATATTAAATTGCAAACACGCGTCGAAAACATGTTGTCCAACATAACAATGCTTTATAACATTAGCACAATTTTGTACCAAGTTACAGATTTTGAACTGATCGTTGATATGGTGTTGGATACCATTGACGAAGGATTATCCATTGATCGGGTCGGGTTATTTCTATTTGATACGAAAAGTGCAAAATATCAAATCTACCGCTCAAAGGGAATAGAAAAGGAATTGATCAAAACGCTCACTTTTGATTCCGGTGATCTTTTATTGGGGAAAAGGGTATCTGGCCAGGAACCAACGATTATTCATTCAACTGATACTGAAAAAAATAGTTTGTTAAAAGAGGCTGATCAGCCCAGAACGCTCGGCTTGTATCCTATTTTGTATCAGGAAAAATTGTTTGGTTTCATCGGTATCATCCAGGATGATCTGGATCATGTTTCCGGAGAAAAAGAACAGCTGCTAAAGATACTGACAACGCAGATCGCCCCCGTTTTTGGGCTTAATAAGCAAAACAGAATCATAATGAGTGATGAGCATTTTTTCGATTTACCCTATCTGGAAATAGTAAATTCAAATCTAACAGATGCCGCAAACAATCACCGCTCCGAAAACCTTGCTTTAATAAAACTCACTCCGGTAATTTCTGATGAAACACCACCGGATTTTACAGATGTCTGCAGAAAATTAAGGCACTTTTCAAAGCAGGAGTTTGTCCAAGAAAATGGAATATATTGGTTGGAGCCGGCAAGTTTCATGGTCAGTTCCCCCAGCAGCAGGTTGGTTTCACTGGAATTAGCTTGTGTAAATTTGAGACGGCGTTTGGAGGAATACTCCATTAGTAAAAACGGGAAACCCACAATTACCGTAAATTATAATATTGCATCGTACCCTGATGACGCCCAGACGGCCGAAGATCTCATCTTAAAACTCAATGAGACAATATTTTATCAATCAAATAGACAAAACAAACAGGAGTCAGGTGAGAGAATCTACTAAACACGAACCCAATATCCAAAGCAGCCGCAATATATTAGTGGTGGATGATCAGCAATCCACTTTACAGATCATGGAAATTGGTCTGCGGGATAAGGGCTTCAATGTATTTCTGGCGAGCAATGGCGAGACCGCTTTGCAGGTTGCCGAAGAAAACGAAATCCATTTTGCCCTGCTTGATATCCGTCTACCTGACCATGACGGCATTGCACTTAGCAAAGAATTAAAATCGATGTATCCGGCTGTGATCAATATTTTGATGACGGGTTATCCCGGCCTTGAGAGTGCCATCGATGCACTCCGGAATAATGTTTATGATTATCTGATAAAACCCTTTAGGATTGGCCAGGTTCTATCTGTACTTGAAAGAGCCGAACGTGAATTCCAGCTTCTGGGGAAGCACATAAACAATATGCATCTCATCAAGAAATTACAGGATGAAAACGCTCAATTGAAAAAAACATTAAATAAAGTGATGCCAAAAGAGCGTCAGCTAAGTATGAAATACGGAAAAGAATATCCTACCTCACTCGTACAAAAAGTATATAAAAAGCAGATATCCAAGGATTCCTCTCAAAATTAAACTTTTTAAGATAACATTTCACTTTTGGGATAAAAAAAAATTAACTTATAGTCTTATTTTCACCTCTATTTACACACAAACGGAGTTGAATTCTTAATGTTATGACCAAAATTAGTATTGAGGTAATCCCAATATGAAGAAAATCCTAATCGTTGATGACGATCACAGTCTGCGGGCAGTATTATTAGATTCTCTTAAATCTGAAGGATATGATGTGGAATCTGCTAAAGATGCCGAGAGCGCTTTAGAATTGTTAAAATCGAACTCTGTGAATTTGATTATCTCTGACCTTATGATGCCTGGATTGACCGGCATTGAATTAATGGAGACCGTAAAAAAGGATAATCCTGATATTGGATTTCTCGTAATTACTGCTTATGGTTCCATTGAACTTGCGGTAGAAGCCCTGCAGAAGGGTGCTTTTGATTTTGTCACCAAACCATTTTCATTATCCAATATTATTTCCCGTGTGAAACGTTACTTCAAATTTGAAGGGCTTGTTGAAGAAAATAAAGAGCTTAAGGTCAAACTCCACGAAGAGACAAAATTCAAAAAACTGGTTGGGGAAAGCAGCAAAATGCAAAAAGTTTTCCATCAAATTGAGATTGTTTCAAAAAGTGATGCTGCCGTGTTTATACAGGGAGAGAGTGGTACAGGAAAAGAACTTATCGCCAAGGCTATCCATGAAATGGGAAACAGAATGGATAAACCATTTCTCAAAGTCAACTGTTCAGCAATCCCCGAGGCATTATTTGAAAGTACTTTATTCGGGCACGAGAAAGGCTCTTTCACTAATGCGATGAAACTGCATAAAGGACTTTTTGAAGAAGCTGATACCGGAACATTACTGTTAGATGAAATTACCGAAATGCCCTTGCCTATGCAGGCGAAATTACTACGTGTGCTGCAGGAGGGGAAAGTGACCAGAGTCGGTTCAACAAAAGAAATTGATGTGAATGTGCGGGTAATTGCAACCTCCAACCGACCATTGCGATCCTTGATTCAAAGTGAAGGTTTTCGGCAAGACCTCTACTATCGATTGAATGTGTTTCCAATAAATGTCCCTCCTCTGCGGTCCCGACCGGAAGATATTCCCGTTCTGCTAAATCATTTTATTGAAAAATTAAAGTCAAAGTATTCTTTTTCGAAAAAGGAAATTCCCATCGAGATAATTAATTTACTAATGAAGGAACGTTTTGATGGGAATGTCAGACAATTAGAAAATATTCTTGAAAGAGCGATCCTCTACTCAGGAAATGAAGAGAAACTAAAATTAGAACACTTCACATTGGATGCTGACAGGGCGGAATCTCCTACAGGAATATTTAATAATGAAGGACTTTCATTGGCGGAGATGGAGAAAAAAATGATCCAAAGCACATTGGATTTGACTGAGGATAATCGCACAAAAGCAGCCAAAATATTGGGGATTTCTGTTCGCACACTGCGCAATAAACTGCACCAGTATCAAATGGAAGAATAGATTTACTATTTAGTAGCGGACTGGTAAAGTCCGCACCCAGATTACTTTAAATATCCACAACTCCGCTATCCTTCACCCGAAAGGATTTAGGTGGAGTAATCAACAAATCTACAATAACTTACGGGAATAAATTCACCTGATGCTGGAAAATTTTTCCCACGGATTTAGTTCGATCACAATTCGCCCTCCTCACCATCGATCATTGAATCACCTTTTAAATTATCTAAATTGAAGATTATAAACTGATTAGTTTCCATTCAGGTAGATATAATTTTCTGATGTTCATAGGTTTTAGGTAACGGCATGACAATTGAAAGACTTGTGACCAACTGATGGAACTGAAAATATTCAATACCACGAATTCCCAACTGCTGAAATATGCTCTCAATTCATACGAAAAAGAGCGCGCTGCGATATCGACAAATGTCGCGAATGTGAACAATCCAAATTTTAAGCGCGTTGATTCCGACTTTTCAGAGATGTTGAAAGCAGAGTTGGACGATAGTAATCTTAAGGTATCCGACCCCAGACATCTAACGAACACAAAGTTCAAATCTATCAGTCAAGTAGAAAACAACGGCGACGATGAAGTCGATATAACTCGTGAGATGAGTGATTTAGTTGCCAATCAGATCAAAAACGAATTTGTCAGTAAAGTGCTTAAAAGATACTATGCAGGCATCTCTTTAGCTATTATTGGCAGAAATCGATAAGGAGTATGAGTATGA
>CAZIYQ010000050.1:5158-14650 GCA_964543505.1 uncultured bacterium
GAGTATGAGTATGAAAACGAACGGTATCTTCTCCTCTTTAAAAACGACTTACTCAGGGCTTTCATCGCAAATGAAACGCTTGGAGGTAATTTCTGAAAATGTAGCGAATGCGAAAAAATTACCTGATGAAAATGGGAGTGTCTATCGCCGGAAGGAAGTCTTTGAACAAGGATCCGGTACAACATCAAGCAGAAATTTCAACTCACATCTTGCATTACAAATGAGGACAAGCAGCAAGCATCATCTGAGGGGAATCCATAACACAGGAGCCCAAAACATCCCTTCTGACAATGGGCAGAACTTTGAAGTTAAAGAAGTTGGGGGTGAAAAACTGGTTTATGACCCTAACCATCCTGAAGCGGATAAGAATGGCTACATCCACATGCCGGACATCAATATCATCGAAGAGATGGTTGATATGGTTTCAGCCAGTCGTGCATATGAGGCAAATGTCAGTGTGATCAATGCTGTCAAGCAGGTTGCCAAGAAAACACTCGAAATTTAAAATTGAATGATGAAAATCCCTAGTCCTGTACGAAACGATTATATTTCAGATCAATATGCAAAGAATATTGATCATGCTCAGGGAATTCACACAAGAAAAAAGTTTCCGGATGTTTCAAAACAAGAAGGTGCAGTAAAAAAAACGGAAGAAATTGCCCCATCGACAATTTTATCGGCACAGGAAAAGACAACTCTGCACATGCTTTTTGGGAGCGAAAAACCGGAAGACCTGAATTTTTACAATAAAAATAAGGTGAATCTAATTAACAGAGGTCATTTAATTGATGTAAAGGGGTAGAAGATGTCGAACATTAATCAAATATCAGGATCAATTCAAAACCTAATAAAAGCTCCGAATTCAAAGGAAGTTCGCGGAGATCAGACTGCAGCTGGAAATGTGAGTTTTTCTGATACAATCAAGGATTTTCTCTCGGCTGTAAATCAAAGTCAAAAAGAAGCGGGATCAAAGGTAGCCGATGTGGTAACAGGAAAATCAGAAAATCTTGCAGAGGCAATGACCAAATTAGAAGAATCAAAACTCAATTTTCAGCTACTTCTGGAGATTCGCAGTCGATTATTAGATTCGTATAAAGAAATTCAACGCATGCAGGTCTAACGGGTAATAAAGGGGAAAAATGGATCAGTTGTTTTTAATATTCGGCAGGGTAATGGGCCGGTATACCGTAGCCCAGAGAACGGTGATTGCCACTGTTGTGATTGGTGTTGTCGCCGTGATTGTTTCTCTCGTCAGCTGGGCGAATAAGCCTGAATTTACAGTATTATTTACCAACCTTGACCCCTCAATTGCAGACAACATGATCAGTGAGATCCGTGGTGAAAGTATCCCTTATAAATTGGAAAAGAACGGCCGGACAATTCTAGTTCCTGCCGCAAACGTCGATGAATTAAGATTGACACTTGCCGGTAAAGGAATGACCGGGGCCTTGACAGATGGCTGGAAAGTGTTCGATGGTCAGAAAATCGGACAAACTACCTTTATGCAAAAAATCAATTTGCGCCGGGCACTTGAAGGCGAACTTGCCAAAACAATATCCCAATTTGAAAATATTAAAAGCTGCAGGGTGCACCTCAATCTCCCTGAAGGAAAATTATTCGAAAAAGAAAATAGTGGTTCGGCCTCCGTTGCGTTAAAACTAATTCCTGGGAATATTTTAAATACTTTGCAGATTAAAGGGATCACATCTTTGGTTGCCAATAGTGTAGATGGAATTATTGCAAATAATGTCGTAATTCTGGATTCAGAGGGTAAGTTCCTAAACAAAAATACATCAGAAGACCTGGCATTTGGATCCGTGAGTAGTCAATGGGACTTGAAGAGTTCTCTGGAGAAAAAATATAAAACCAAAGTTGAAAAAATTATCGAGAGTATCGTTGGGGCCAATCGATCGGTAGTTGAGGTTTCAGTGGACTTAAATTTTGAAGAGATCGAACGCACGGCAGAGACCTTCGACCCCGATAATGTAGCCATCATTAGTGAAGAAAGACATACAGAAACCATAACGAGCTCCGATACTTTAAATAATTCAAATCAGAATCACTCGAATGAAGACATAGTAGCAAACTACGAAATAAATAAGACAACAGAGCACTATCGTAATCAACAGGGTGATATAAAAAAATTATCAGTTGCAGTTGCTGTGGATGGCTATTACCGTGTATCGAAGGATGGGAATGGTGAACAGAAAAAGGATTACGTTGCTCGGGATCAATCGGAGCTGGACCAAATTTCAGCACTGGTGGAAAGCGCCGTCGGTTATACGGCAGATAGGGGAGATATTGTTGAGGTTAAAAATATGCAATTTGATCGGTCCAATATCGAAACGGACAATGAATATATCGGGTCCATAATGTCAAGTGAAATGTGGGGAGGGATCATCAATAAGATTTTGATTGGTTTGTCTGTTCTAATTGCCCTTTTTATTATGCGAAAGTTACTCAAAAGCACCGCAATTATTTTTCCGGAACTGGCCCCAGCGGTCAATACGGCTTCGCTTACTGGATTGGGTCCACTGGAAAGTTTAGCGGCCGCGCATCAAGATGATGATATATCCGAAGATGCCTTTATTGCTAAGCTAAGCCCAGAAGCCAGGGCAAAATTAAAAGCAAAAGATAAGATGACGGAAGATGTGGTTAATTACGCAAAAGAAAGTCCTGAGGACGCAGCAAGGTTAATACGATCATGGTTGACACAGATGCAAAAGTAGCAGTAGCTGACGATATGTCTGAAGATATTAGAGTTAATTTAGCACCTCTGCAAAAGGCAGCCCTTGTCATTATTGCAATGGGTGTTCAGAATGCCGCTCAGGTGATGAAAAATTTCAATGAGCGGGAGATTGAAAACGTGACTATTGAGATTGCACGCTTAAAAGAAATTCCTGCAGTGGTTTTGAGTGAGGTCATTGAAGAATTTTACGAGCTCATGCTGGCAAATCAGTACATCGTCCAGGGTGGTCTGGAATATGCAAAAAAAGTACTTGAAAGTGCTTGGGGTCACAAGCGTTCTGAAGAGATTGTAAAAAGGGTCGAGGCCACAACTGAAGTCAGCGCATTTTATCTGTTGCAGACAGTCGATGATAAGCAACTTTTGAACTTTCTTCAAAATGAACATCCGCAGACAACGGCCCTGATTCTCGCGAATTTGAAGCCTCCACAAGCAGCCGCTCTTTTATCCGAAATGCCCGAAGAGGCTCAAAGTGAGATTGCTTATCGGCTGGCAACGATGGAAAAAACATCTCCGGAGTTGATTGCAGATATAGAAGATGTGATCCGGGAACAGATTGGTACTGTATTTGGCGGAGGGCTTAGACGTCAGGGCGGTGCCGAGGCAGTGGCTGAAATCCTTAATTCGACCAGCCGTTCCGCTGAAAAGAATATTCTCACAAGTCTAAAAGAAGTCGATCCGGAATTATCGGATGAAATCACCAGCCTAATGTTCCTGTTCGAAGACATCCATAAGCTGTCGGATGCATCAATTCAAAGAATCATTAAGGAAGTGGATTCAAAGACCATCGCTCTTGCATTAAAATCTACAAGCAATGAGTTGAAGGAAAAGATCTTCGGTTGTATGTCAGAAAGAGCTGCAGAAATGTTGCGTGACGAATTGCAATACCTCGGACCCGTAAGGTTGAGAGATGTGGAGGCAGCTCAGAAACAGGTTCTCGATATTATACATCAGCTTGAAGAGACGGGTGAAGTTGTGATTGGTCGGGGAGCTGAGGAAGAGGAAATTATCGAATGACCGTCCACAGCCTTAAAATCAAAAGAAAAGTTATTGGGTTACAATCATTACAGGTTAGACCGGAAAAGAGCGCAGAACCGATTGCTATTTTAGAAGATAGGAAACCGATAATCCTTGGCAACAATAGGAACACTTTAAAATCACCGGGTAAAATATTAGAGTACGAAAACCGGATCCGGAATCTTGAGATATCGCTTCAGAAAGCAAGAGAAGAATCATTTCAGGCAGGTTTTGATGAAGGCAAAGATATTGGAATCAAAGAGATCAAGGTTCAAATCGAAACATTGACAAAAGAATTTGTAAATACTACCGATTCCCTGGATGATCAATACCGACAATCTTTACAGAAATTGGGCAAGCCGCTCGTAAAATTATCAATAAAAATTGCGGAGAAAATTATTGGTCAGGAGCTGAAACATGAGGACGTCTATGATGCTGTGGTAAAACGTCAGATTGGGAAGTTGTTGAACGAAGTAACGGATCAAAATAAAATCACAATTTACCTGAATCCCAAACAATGCTCCAGCATTGCTAAAATTGAAGACCCTGAACAAATTGGATTAAATGGCCCGGTCAGTTTTGTCAGCAAAGAAGATTTACGACCGGGAGAATGTCTGCTTGAGACTGAGGATTATATTATCGAAGGACTCATCGACAGGCAATTGCAGAATATAGAAAACAAAATGCTAAGCCAGGCAACCGTTGAATAATATTTTACAAAGGTTCAAAGAATTCCCCCGATTAATCGAAACGATGAATCCTGTTCAACTAGACGGGAAGGTTTCACAAGTCGTGGGTCTCGTCATTGAAGCGACCCTGCCGGGGAGTACCCTTGGGGAACTTTGTGAGGTGAAAACACGGGAAGGGAAATTGATTAAAGCAGAGGTCGTTGGCTTCAATGCCAATCGCGCCCTTCTGTTGCCCTTCAGCGAGACCGTTGGAATCTCCCCTGGTTCATTGGTTCGTTCAAGTCCGCAGCCTTTGACCGTTAAAGCGGGTCCGGGAATCCTTGGTAGAATTATTGATGGCCTGGGAAACCCTATCGACGGAAAGGGACCCATAGAATCAGATCACAAACAACCCGTTTACAATAATCCCCCTAATCCGCTCAATCGAAAACGGATAACGGATTACCTAAGCACGGGCATCCGAGCGATTGACGGTCTCGTGACCATAGGGAAGGGACAAAGAGTCGGTATATTCGCTGGCAGTGGTGTCGGTAAATCAGTCCTGCTTGGAATGATTTCGCGTTATACGAATGCAACTGTAAATGTTATCGCCCTGATTGGTGAACGGGGCCGTGAAGTGAAGGAATTTATTGAAAGAGACCTGGGTCCTGAAGGACTTAAACGTTCTGTTGTGATCGTTGCAACATCCGACCAGGCCGCTATGGTACGGGTGAAAGGTGCTTTGATAGCAACTGCTATTGCAGAATATTTCAGAGATCAGGGTTTAGATGTGATGCTGTTGATGGACTCACTTACGAGGGTTGCAACCGCACAGAGAGAAATCGGGTTGGCTGTTGGGGAGCCTCCAACCACAAAAGGATATACGCCTTCGGTTTTTGCTATGTTACCCCGTTTGCTTGAGCGGGCGGGCTGCAATGAAACGGGCAGCATCACCGGACTTTATACGGTATTAGTAGAGGGTGGGGATATGGATGAACCTATCAGTGATGCATCCAGAGCAATATTAGATGGTCACATTGTACTATCACGAAAATTAGGAAATATGGGACATTATCCCGCAATTGATGTGCTGCGTAGCGTTAGCAGACTGAGAAATGAAATTTCCACAGATCGACAAAAGAAGGAGACCATAAAGGTACTTTCTTTACTGGCAGAATACCAAAAATCGGAAGATTTGATAAATATTGGTGCATATGTGGCAGGGAGTAATAAAAAAGTTGATCAGGCATTGAAATATATTGATGACATCAACAATTTCCTGCGTCAGGAAATCGATGAGAGCTCAGATATGCAGCAAACATTGGGAAAATTATATCGGATCGTGCAGGAGGATGGTCAAAACTGATGTCGAGAAATTTTCAATTTCCCCTCCAAAGAGTCTTGAATATTAGAGAGATCATCGAAGAAACAAAATCTCTCGAATTGAAGCGATCCCAATCAAAATTGGAAAAAGATAAAAACCAGCTCACGGCATTAAATGATCGAAAAAATGAAATGCTCTCGGAAACCAGATCAATTACAATGGATGGAGACAAACTAACCATCAACTCTCTGCAGATTTCAAGTAATTATGTTTCACAACTCAGTGAATCAATTAAGGGGAAATTGCAAACAGTCGAACAATCATCGCAAGTCGTCGAAAAAGATCGCAATAATGTTTTAAAAGCTTCCAGAGATAAAAAAATTGTAGAAATTCTAAAAGAGCAACATCTTGAAAACTATATTTCTGAACTAAACAAGTCAGAGGAAAAAGAAGAGAGCGAAATCAGTTTGAGACTAACTTCAAACAAGAGGTTGGGAGTTAGGGGATGAAAAAATTAATGCTTTGGTTAGGCATCGGCGTCGGGATTTTTGCAATCCTGGTCGGAGGTATTTTTGGTGTCCTGACCTATTTGCAGTCAAAAGAGCAGCCTGAAGCAGTGGAGTTGACTTTAGAAGACGGAACTGTTAATCCGGTAGTCCTGCAGCAAAAGCAGGCAGAAATCGATACTCTCAAGTCGGAGATCGTCACGATCAAGGCAGAACTTTTCAACACGAAGTTGACAAATGACAGCCTCAAAAATGGCAATAAATTTCTGTCAGGTTTGATCACTGAGTATAAATCTTCCATCGATGAACTGAATGCCACACTGTTGAAAAAACAGAACCAAGCCAATAAAATTAAACAATTAGCAAAAACTTACGAGTCAATGAAAGTTGATGAAATCAGACCCATACTGAGAAATGTGGACGATGAAACAGTCATTGCTCTCTATGAAAATATGGGCAGCCGTTCAAAAAAAGTGATTTTGAATTCATTATCCAGTGAGAGGGCAGCTCTGATCACTCAGCAATTAGCCGGAATCAGCACAGGTGAAGAACAATAAAGCTATCGAATTAATCGGCAGTCCGCAAACTGAAAATCGCCAGGCGAAAACCCGGGAATCTTCTGACTATTTAGGAGTGACATTCGGAGATCTAATTTCGAAAATCAGTGTTAAACTCCAACCATCATGTGAAAAAGAGACTGCCAATCACTTCAGTAAAAATTTATTATTTCAAAAATTGTCTCAAACTGGTCGATCAACGGCATTTTCAACTTCTGAACAAAGTCTACCAGCAACCGCGAAAATATCTCTTTCAGGAAATAGTAAGACTTTAGAGTTAGAAATAGATTCCAATTTTAAATCGAAGCCTTTAAAAAATGATAATGAATGTCTTAAGGGCTCGCCTCATATACCCGCCGGAGCAAAATTAATACACAATAATTATTCTGCATCTGAGGGGAAGGGCTTTCTAAATACTAGTAATTCGACTCAACAAGCCGTAACTCACAATGCGTCTTTCGGACCAGAATTAATCAATTCGGATGCATCTACCGGACAAAAACCAGGACATAAAAACTCTGGATTAATTGCAGGCAAAGGGCCAAAAGCAACCAGAGCAGGGAACCCAATAAGACAAGGTAATGCAAAGCAGATTGGATTAATAAAAAATCATTTACCTGTCGAATCGACGCTCGTAGTCAAATCAAAAATCGGCTCGATTAAATCTAATATTACTACTGGAAAAGTAGTACAAAATTCATCCTCAATTATAAAAAAGCCCGAAAATTCAAAAACTATAATTCGTAAAATTGATGTGTCACCACTGCACACTGCATCTTTTTCAACTTCTGAACAAAGTCAACCAGCAACCGCGAAAATATCTCTTTCAGGAAATAGTAAGACTTTAGAGTTAGAAATAGATTCCAATTTTAAATCGAAGCCTTTAAAAAATGATAATGAATGTCTTAAGGGCTCGCCTCATATACCCGCCGGAGCAAAATTAATACACAATAATTATTCTGCATCTGAGGGGAAGGGCTTTCTAAATACTAGTAATTCGACTCAACAAGCCGTAACTCACAATGCGTCTTTCGGACCAGAATTAATCAATTCGGATGCATCTACCGGACAAAAACCAGGACATAAAAACTCTGGATTAATTGCAGGCAAAGGGCCAAAAGCAACCAGAGCAGGGAACCCAATAAGACAAGGTAATGCAAAGCAGATTGGATTAATAAAAAATCATTTACCTGTCGAATCGACGCTCGTAGTCAAATCAAAAATCGGCTCGATTAAATCTAATATTACTACTGGAAAAGTAGTACAAAATTCATCCTCAATTATAAAAAAGCCCGAAAATTCAAAAACTATAATTCGTAAAATTGATGTGTCACCACTGCACACTGCATCAATAACCAAAACGCAACAGATTAAGGAAGGAATCAGGGAGCCTGAATTTCGAAATGGGGATTTTCAGCAAGTACGAAAACCACAAATTCGAGATCAGATCGTCAAAGGGTTCAAACCCATTGCTGAACAGAATTCTCAAATAGAGATTAACTCTCAACCGAGAATTCATGTGCAGAATGACCTGGGATTAGATAAACTAAGCATTGACAAACCCTCTAATCAAAAAGGAATTACTGCACCAGTTATAGCTCGTACCCCCGAGAATTATTCCTTAATTAAACCAGGTCCAAAAAGCCCGGGGTGTCTGAACTCTTCTATTGATGTGTCACCACTGTCAACTACATCAGCAGAAAATGAAATAAAGTTCATAGATCCCCGGGCACCTGGTATAAAAGGTAAAGTGAGAAATACAATCCAAGATCGCCCAATAGCTCTCAACCCCATTATTTCTGTCTCGGGAAAAAGTGAATCATTCAAGGAAGAAGGAAACAAAAAGCCCTTGAAAATTACCAGATCGATTGAGTCTGCAATTGTGCCAGAATCGAAAGGAATGCTATCCGTCTCACACGACCAAGGCTCATTCAAATCCAAAATTGTATTCATTAAATCTGATCACCAGGGACATGAAGCTCGTACCAGCGACAGCCAAACTGCAGGGCAAACCCTACCGATAAATCTTGATGAGAACGAATCGGGTAGGCAGAAACTTCCGGTTAGTGTTAATCCTTTCCCGTCAGAATCAAGTATAAGTGTATCAACATTGAAAAACAAACTTGGGCAGCCGGCTCCCTTAGCACCATGGGCAATACCCCCAATGGCAATTGTCGACGGACATCTTGGGGGTATTGCCAAAATAAATTTAATACATCGGTTGACCGGAGCGATCATCACTGCAAATCCCCTCTCATCTCCCAATTTTACGATTACGATGGAAGCTGGTTCGTTAGGCACAATCCAAATGGAATGTGAACAACATTTTAATGAAAGTAAAATGACATTATTCGTCAATTCGGAGAACGCCAAAACCGCATTGATCGGGATATTACCGTCTGTTGCTGATAACCTATCAGCAAAGGGATATCCAATTTCCCAATTTGATGTTCAGCTCAGAGATTTTAGTAGAAGAGAGACTTCCCACGGTTTTAATTATAGATCAGAAAAACAAAATTATCAGGACGTACACGGTGAGATGATTACTCCCACTGATGGTTCAGTTCTTGCAATTAAGAATTACGGTTACAACACAATGGAAGTAATCGCATGAAAACGAAAGGAGTGAAATACAATGGAAACTGGCAGCATTAATTCAAACATGAATGCAGTA
>CAZIYQ010000051.1:0-14533 GCA_964543505.1 uncultured bacterium
AACGGTTACCGCCTATCCCTCCGTTCCTGTACCCACAGTTGAAACTGTGGGTTACTCCGATTACCCCGGAATTTGTACCAGGGTTGCACCTCTCAGTACCAAACAATAATATACGATGACATATTGATTTCAGCAGCGTAGCCGCCACCGCAGTCCACCGGAGGGGGCCAGTTGGTGCAGCCCTGGCTTTCGTTCTGGATGTAACAGCCCTCATAGGTGATAACATTATCGTCGCCGGGGAAGATCCAATCGGTGATATCCCGGATGAAGGGTTCAACCTCCCAGCCGGGGCACCAGCCGGCACGGCCATAGCCCCAGGTCCCCCATTGATTCGGGACAACACCATTTGCTATTTGCTCCAAATCCATGCAGTGGGTCGTCGCCCCGGCTTCGGGATGCGTTTTCTGGAAATTGCCCACGCCGCCGTTGACCTCAAACAGGTGACCCGAATTGCAGAATTCTGCACAATTACCCGTGTCACAAGCCATGCCGTGACCGGTGATGTTTGATGCAAACTGGACTTTTGTGGCATTCTCCGGAATGTGAAAGACGATTGGCTCGAA
This sequence comes from uncultured bacterium, assembly GCA_964543505.1. Lineage (GTDB taxonomy): Bacteria > Fidelibacterota > Marinisomatia > SCGC-AAA003-L08 > JACNLC01 > JAADGM01. The sequence continues at coordinate 564 of CAZIYQ010000051.1, forward strand.
CACATCATTGTAATCGGAATTAAAGGCTCGGGTCTGATTCCACAGTGGTATGATCTCGAAGGGTGAATCCTCTGGCGTACCGTCTGAAAATAACCTCAATTTTATAAATATGATACTGTTGGGCCAGCCTGAAATGGTGAATTTGAACTGCTTCTCACCACCCGGTCTCAGGGCGGCAATATACGGCGTAATGTCTGTCAAATAGTGCGGCTGACGATCGAAAGGAGTTATCCAACGCACAATCTCTTTGCAGTCACTGCCATCTGGCTCGCAGACTCTTAATTTGGCAATACGGTCATAGTCGTCACAGTTGTCGTCGAGATAGCCGGCACAGGCCATGTAGGCCTCGACCTCCATTCTCGTAAAGCCGGAAAGGGCAGCAGCATCCGGTAGAATGACATTCGAAGTGGCTGTGGGCGACCAACCACCGTTGTAAACGACACTGTCAAATAGTGCAATTTCCGTCATTGCGGGATCGCTGGTTCCAAACAGATCCCATTGATGATTGTAGTGGATGGCCTCGTGCGCCAGATATTTCATGTGGGTTCCCGTGAAGCCATTGGGATTACCAAGATAACCCACCTCCCGGATGCGCTGGAAGCGATCAATACCGAAAGCATATTTGCCGTAAATCGTGTCGCTGATCCAATTCCCGAGATTGGTTGAACGAGCGGTGACAAAATGCAGATGACGATGCCAGTGATCCTGTAGTTCGGGAGAAAAATTCTCGAGGATAGAATCAAATTCGCTCTGCATATTGGCAACATCCGCCAGATAGGTAAAATTGTCAGAGAGAAAGAAATAGTGCACATTCAGTGGAGAATTTTCCAGTAATTCCTGTTTTGTATTGGAGGCCCACAGTGCGGGAGAGGTGTTGACCAAGGCTGAATAATGAATGAAAATATAGCTTTCCTCACCGTTCCAGTTGGATTCAAAATCCCAGCCCGGTGGTTCGGGATACAGCACCAAATTAACGAAAGAGACAATATCGAGAATATCGATGACCCCGTCTGAATTGTGATCTGCTTCCTGAAACTGCTCATCGCTGAGCTCATTAATTCCCAGTACCGCACCAACGACGATGATGATATCCTGAACGTTTAAAACCCCATCGGAATTCACATCTCCGGAGATGCTGGCGTTCAAATCCGGCAGAAAAAAGGGTCCTGCAATATCCGTGTATTCGGTACCGTAGGGTCCCGGTGAAAATTCCTGCGTGAAGATAATCGACGCACAAAGTAAAAAGGTGATGGGAAGCAGTATAATCCGGATATGGTCTTTCATGGTTCCTCCGATTCTGATTGATTAAAAATAGGGCGGTCAATAATAATTCAGGCTGAATATCAGCTTGAAAAATTCGGCAGTAAATTAGAACAATTTAATTAAATGTATCTAAGGCCTTTTTTGCTGCGTTTTGCTCGGCATCTTTTTTATTCTCTCCACTGCCGATAAACTCCATATCATCATTGATGATCACTGAAATATGGTAAGTTTTACGATGGTCAGGTCCCGATACCGAATCGACTTTAAAAGAAGGTCCGCGATAATGTTTGCGGTGACATAACTCAATCAAAGTACCTTTGTAATTGGAATTGTAATTGGCCTCGGAATACCGGGAGATGAGGGAGTAATGGATAAATTTACGGGAAGATTTCGGACCACCGTCGAGATAGATTGCACCGACAACCGATTCATAGACATCCCCTATAATATTCAGGGAAACTTTCCGCTCATGCATATTTACACTGGGATCGACTTTAATGTAATCCGGAAGTGTCAGGTATTCAGCCATCCGGAAAAGGAATCGTTTATTCACCAGAGCCGAACGCCGTTTGGTTAAAAATCCTTCACTCGTGTCGGGGTATTTCAAATATAGCCAGGATGCCAAAACTTCATCTATGATGGCATCTCCGAGAAATTCCATACGCTCGTAGTTATTCTTGGACTCATGGTTTAAAGAACCATGGGTTAGGGCTGTTTCAAGGAGGGATTGGTTTTTGAATTTATAGTGCAGTCGATGCTCTAACGGCCTTAGTTCGCGATTCGAGTCCGACTTACGGGACCGAAGTCCCAGGGATAGCCTGTTTAGGATTCCCATTTCTTAAAAATCAAGACTCCATTATGACCACCGAATCCAAAGGTATTCGACATAGCATAACGGATGGAAGCATTCACTTTTTCATTGGGGACATAGTTCAGATCGCATTCAGGATCCGGATTGGTATAATTGATGGTTGGAGGGATAAACCCCTTCTCAATCGCCAGCAGACAGGCCACTGCTTCAATACCTCCGGCAGCACCCAGCAAATGCCCGGTCATAGACTTGGTGGAGCTGATAAATAAATTCCTGGCCGCTTCACCGAAGACAGTTTTTATCGCAGCCGTTTCATTTTTATCATTATAGTGCGTGGAGGTGCCGTGAGCATTGATATAATCGATTTCTTTCGGTTCCAGACCAGCATCGGCTATAGCACGTTTCATGGCCCGGACCGCCCCTTCTCCTTCAGGTGCGGGTGTGGTCAGATGAAAGGCATCAGCCGTGGCCCCGAAACCGACGATCTCTCCAAGGATCGCAGCATTGCGCGTTTGGGCATGTTCAAGTTCCTCCAGTACCAAAATGCCAGAGCCCTCGCCCATCACAAAACCATCCCGTAGAGCATCAAAGGGTCTGCAGGCCACGTCTGGGTCTGATTTGGTGGTAAGGGCCTTCATATTGGCGAAACCTGCGAGAGAGATGGGGGTTACGGCAGCCTCAGCCCCGCCGCAAACAATAGCGCAGGCATCGCCATATTTTATCATTCTGAAAGCATCCCCAATGGCATGTGTTGCACTTGAACATGCAGAAACCACAGAGTAGTTTGGTCCCTTGAATCCATATTTTATGGATACCTGGCCGGCGGCAATATCAGAGATCATCATGGGAATGAAAAAGGGACTGACACGGCGTGGACTTTTCAATAACCGTTCGTAATTATTGGAGAAAGTCTCGATCCCCCCAACACCCGCCCCAATAATCACGCCGATATTCTCAAGATCATCTTCATTCGAATCCTGCAAACCGGATTGTTCAACCGCCTCGCTGGCGGCGATCATTCCAAGGATCGTAAAGCGATCCATCTTTTTTTGATCTCTGGGTTCAATGAAATCGTCGAACGTACAATTTTTCACTTCACCGGCAAGCTGGGCTTTGTAATCTTTGGCATTAAACAAGGTTATTTTATCGATGCCGTTTACGCCCGAAGACAGAGCCGAAGCGAATTCACTGACCGAATTGCCAATGGGAGAAACAACTCCCATCCCGGTTACAACTACTCTTGGAGAGGTCATGATTTATTCAGAGATTTTCTTTTCGATATATACTACTGCTTCTCCCACAGTCGTAAGGGTCTCGGCATCCTCATCCGGGATTTCAATGTTGAATTCTTCTTCAAACTGCATGATGAGTTCAACGGTATCCAGTGAGTCAGCACCAAGATCATCAATGAATTTGGCTTCCATATTGATCTTGCTCTCTTCTACTCCAAGTTTATCGATGATAACTTCTTTTACTTTATCGAATTGTTCTGACATTCTTTCGATCCTTTCCTTTTATTGCATTACCATTCCGCCGTCAACATTGTAGGTCTGTCCAGTGATGTAGGCAGCTTCATCGGAGGCCAGGAACATCACCAGATGCGCCACATCCTCCGTAGTGCCCAGACGACCCAGCGGAATATTATTCATTAATTCTTGTTTGACTTTTTCGTCGAGATTTACGGTCATCTCCGTTTGAATATAACCGGGAGCTACTGCATTTACCGTGATTGAGCGCGATCCCAGTTCCTTCGCAATGGATTTCGTGAGACCGATGATACCCGCTTTTGCAGCAGCATAGTTGGATTGTCCGGCATTTCCGGTCAAACCTACTACGGAAGAAATGTTGATGATACGGCCATATTTAGCTTTCATCATAGGGCGGGTGACGGCTTTGATACCATTGAATATTCCTTTGAGGTCGATATCGATGACGCTGTCCCAGTCCTCTTCCTTCATCCGCATGATGAGATTATCTTTGGTGATACCGGCATTGTTTACCAGAATATCGATGGTTCCGCGATCTTTTATGATTTGGGTGACCGCTTCTGTAAACCCAGAGAGAGAGGAAACTTCAGCCGGATAAATATGAGCCTGTCCTCCAGCTGATTTAATTTCATCTGACACGGTTCCGAGGCTTTCCTCTGACCGACTCAATAGGCAGGTACAAGCACCTGCAGCAGAAAACATCTTTGCTATTTCTTTGCCGATGCCTCTCGAAGCACCGGTAACCAGTACCACTTTATTTGAGAAATTAAATTTCATAGGATTTAATCTCCTCGAGCTTTCCGACTCCACTGATTGAAAGGTCCCGATCGATTCGTCTGTGCAAACCCTGCAGGACTTTCCCGGGTCCCACTTCCAAATAATTGGTATAGCCGTCTGATTTCATGGCGGAGATGGTCTCCATCCAGCGTACGGGGTTCTCCAGTTGTTTTATTAGATTTTGTCGTATTTCCGCTTTGTCGCGCGTAGGTTTTGCAGTCACATTTTGATAAACGGGAATATCCGGGTCATTGAAACTTACATTATCGAGTATTTTTGACAAAGGTTCACGGGCAGGTATCATCAGTGGCGAATGAAATGCCCCGGAGACGTTCAGAGGCAGCGCTCGGCGAATCCCGAGTTCTTTTGCTTTTTCGATGGCATTTTGTACAGCCTCAACTTCACCGGATATGACGACCTGGCCAGGGGCATTGATATTTGCGGGTACGACAACCCCCTCATGATTGCAGATTTCCTCAAGTTGTTCTTCAGAGGCTCCTAAAATTGCCGCCATGCTGCCCGGAGATACAGTCCCAGCTTTGGCCATTTCCTCACTCCGGACTTTCACAACCTGCAAGCCATCTTCAAAATTTAGAACACCGGCTGAAACCAGAGCTGAAAATTCACCAAGGCTGTGGCCGGCAACCGCAACAGGCTGCTCACCTCGTTCTTTTAGCAGCTTGTCAACAATGAGACTGTGGATGAATATTGCAGGTTGAGTGTACTGCGTTTTCTTTAGAGTCTCATCAGGACCTTCAAAGGATATTGCTGCAATATCAAAGCCAAGAACCTCTTTTGCCTGACCATACATTTCCTGTGCAACGGGTTCCTGCATAAGATCATGTCCCATCCCAACGAACTGAGAAGCTTGCCCGGGGAACAGAAAAACTTTAGGCATCCGCAGCCATCCCCCATTTCATGTAAATTGCCCCCCAGGTAAAACCTGCTCCAAAGGCAGCCAGAATGATATCATCACCTTTCTTCAACTTACCATCGCGATAGGCTTCATAAATCCCCATCGGAATCGTAGCTGCAGTAGTATTGGCATATTTATCAATATTGATCAAAACTCTGGATGTATCCATTTTCAGACGATTTACAGCCGCGTCTATAATTCTCTTATTGGCCTGATGCGGAATGAATAACCGAATTTTATCACCACTTAAATTATTTCTTTTAGCTACTTGATAAGAAATATCGGCCATGCCCTTGACAGCAAATTTAAAGACAGATTTACCATCCTGATAAATATAATGTAATTTCTGATCCACTGTTTCGTGACTTGCAGGCATGAGACTTCCGCCGGCTTTCATATTCAGTAATTTACCTCCCGAGCCGTCAATTTTCAGAGCTGAATCGATGACACCGTATCCTTCGGATGAAGGCTCCAGCAGTACAGCACCGGCTCCATCTCCAAACAATACACAAGTGTTGCGGTCGGTGTAATCGACGATAGTACTCATAGTGTCGGCACCAACGACGACTACTTTCTGATAGCGACCAGATTCGATGAACTGAGCTCCTGTCTGCAGCGAAAACAAAAAACCGGAACAGCCTGCCGATACGTCAAAGCCCCAGGCATTACCAGCACCAATTTTATGCTGCACAAGTGCTGCGGTAGCAGGAAACATCATATCCGGGGTGACGGTACCCACAATGATGAGATCTATATCATCTGCCGTTATGCCGCGGTTTTCCAATAATTCGTTTACAGCCTTCGCAGCCATGTCGGATGTGCCAAGTCCCTTTTCCAGAATATGACGCTCACTGATACCCGTACGAGATCGAATCCACTCGTCATTCGTGTCAATCATTTTTTCAAGATCGAAATTCGATAAAACTTTGGGGGGGACATACATTCCAACTGCGGTAATGTTTGCTAACAATTTGTTGTGCAGGGTCATTAATTAATCTTCCAGATTATGCTGGGCAATGCGTTTTGTTATATCTCGGATCAGGTTTCTATCGTAAGCTTTTTGGGCAGCGTGAAGCGTTTTAGAAATCGACCGAGGAGTGGAATCTCCATGGGCTTTGAGCACATGTGACTTGACTCCAAGTAGATGAGTTCCGCCAAACTCCTCGTAATCTAATTGAGTTTTCATTTCATGAAATATTGGCTGCATAAGTTGGGATATTTCTGCGGCATTTGATTGAGTTTGAATGGTATTGATCAGCCATTGTCTCATATTGTTTGTAACGCCTTCAATAAACTTTAAAACGGTATTACCGACAAAACCGTCACAGATAACGACATCAACTTTCCCGTCAAGAATATAGCGCGCTTCGATGTTCCCGATAAAATTAGGGACATGTTCTTTCATCAGGGGATAGGCGGCGAGTGTCAATTCATTCCCTTTATTTTCTTCGATACCGATATTCAACAACCCAACGCGAGGATTTGTATTCCCATCCAAATGCTCAAGATAAGCGCTCGCCATAATGCCAAATTGAACAAGATTATGGGGCTTGGCATCGGCATTTGCTCCAACATCACAAAGGATGAATCCACCTTCCTGCCCGGGAATATGAGGTGCAAATGCGGGACGTTTAATTCCTTCGATCATGCCCAAACTGAAAAGAGATGTTGCCAGAATTGCACCAGTATTTCCGGCACTCACAGCGGCTTCAGCATTTTTTGATTTTACGAGCAGGATGGTTTTAACCAGCGAAGAATTGGGTTTTGTCTTTAGAACTTTTGCCGGTTTATCGTCCATGGTCACAATGTCAGGAGCATGAACAATAGTTAATTTAGATTTTGGGAAAGAATTATTTTTCAGCAGTGGAGCGATTTGGTCTTCAGGACCAACCAGAATTACATCTGCAGCAGAATCACCATATTCTTTTAGATAATCTATGGCACCTCCCACCGTCGAACTGGGAGCATTATCACCGCCCATTGCATCTAAGGCGATTCTCATGTATTTAGTGGAATTAGGCCCCTTTTACAGAAATGACAGGGCGGCCTTTGTAATACCCACATTCCGGGCAGGCGTGATATGGTAATTTGGGTGAATTACATTGTGCGCAAACACCAACTTGTGGTGTTGAGGCTTTCCAATGAGTCCGTCTTTTGCGGCCTCGTGTTTTTGATATTTTTCTTTTTGGTACTGCCATTTTTTCGTTTCCTCGCTCAAGAAATTAGAGAGCCAATCGTTAAATTTTGATTTCATAAAAAGCTTGGAAATTTAGGAGTATTTTTTTTGACATTCCAAGGAAATGTTTAAAACCATGAAGGTCTTTTTTAGATGGAACGATTTATAAGAAGAAATACCCCGCTGCAAGCAGCGGGGTATGAGATATGAGAGTTACCAGCGGGGGCGGCGGGGACGATCTTCCCGGGGACGCGCTTCATTTACTTTAATATTGCGTCCGCCTAATTCAGTATCATCCAGAGCCTTGATGGCAGCTTCAGCTTCGGAATTGTTATTCATCTCAACAAATCCAAATCCTTTGCTACGACCCGTATTTCTGTCCGTAATTATACTTGCACTGTCCACAGTACCGTGGGCAGCAAACAACTCTGTTAAATCGGCCTCTGTAGATTGCCAGGACAGATTTCCAACGTATAGTTTCATTAATTCATCTTTCTTTATTTATCAAACATCGGTTATTTTGAATCTGCATGACTGACCGATGCGCTCTTATCAGCAGTATCTGGTTTTTGAATACCACTTACCCTAAGGTAAACACCGAAATGTTATTGCAGAATATTTGATCGTTGTTTCATTGAGGAAATATCTTAAAGCAGAACATAAAAGGCTGGATTATACTCTTAAACCGCGGCAAGTTTAGTAACTTAGTTGCAATAGAACCAAGAAAAATCTTTACAATTACCCTAAATCTTATTTTCTTTTCTATTTTTTCTAAAATTTTATCTAATGTTATTAGCGATAAAATACTATTTTGCTAAAAATAAAAATTAAAAAGGATTACCCAAAAGTTACTTTGCCGGTAGGTCGGTTATCGATCCGGTAAAAACTTCTGCTGCATTCCCCAGAGTCTCGGAGAGGGTAGGGTGAGGATGAATGGTTAAGCCAAGGTCCTCCATGTCAGCACCCATTTCCATCCCCAGTACACCTTCGGCGATGAGATCCCCAGCCCCCGGTCCTACAATTCCAACACCGATAATCCTGCCGGTTTCCGGATCGCCAAGAACTTTGGTTTTACCATCATTCCGGCCTAAAGCGAGGGACCTTCCGCTGGCGGACCAAGGGAATTCAGCTTTTTCATAAGGAATTTCCAATTCCTTACATCGTGCCTCGGTCAGACCGGCCCAGGCAATTTCCGGATCTGTAAAAATGACAGCCGGAATGGCAACGGGGTCGAAGGCGGCGGGCAATCCGGCAATCACCTCTGCAGCAACTTTTCCTTCGGCCGTGGCTTTGTGGGCCAGCATGGGATCGCCGGTCACGTCCCCTATGGCGTATATTCCCGGGATATTCGACTGTCTCCTGTCATCAACTTTTATGAATCCTTTATCCGTGAGTTCAACTCCCAATGCCTCCAAACCCAGATTTTTCGTGTTGGGTTTTCTGCCGACTGAAATCAGAATTTTATCGAATTCTTGTTTAAATTGACGACCCTGTCCTTCGAACGAAACCTTAAAATGATTCGAAACCGGTTGGAGACCAGTGACCTTTGTTGAGAGCATAATATCAGAAAATTTTGATTTCAAACGTTTGTACAGGGGCTGGACCAAATCCGCATCTGCGCCGGGTAACAGGGTCGGCATAAATTCTACTACCGTCACTTTTGAGCCGAAAGCCTGGTACACCGTCCCCAGTTCGAGACCGATATAGCCTCCTCCCACAACCAACAGTTGGTCTGGCAAGGATTCCAATTTTAAAGCTTGGGTGGAATCCATCAGCTTGCCATCAGCCTCCGGAATATTGGGCAGCCAGGCAGGCGAGGACCCGGTCGCAATAATACAGTGGTCAAAAATCACAGCCTTTTCACCGCCATCCGTCTCAATCCGCAATTCCGATGCTGAATGAAATTTTGCAGTGCCCCGGAAAATGGTCACTTTTCGCAATTTGGCAAGGTGAGCCACTCCCTTGTTCAGGCGCAGGACAACTTTATCCTTCCAGCTCTTCACCTTAGGGAGGTCAATCTTTGGCGATTCAAAATGAATCCCCATTTCCCCAACCTCATCTGCTTCCTGCAGGACCTTTGATAGATGCAGTAAGGCTTTTGACGGGATACACCCCCGGTTCAGACAGACCCCGCCCAATTCGGGATTTTTATCAATCAATACCACCGATTTACCCAAATCTGCGGACCTAAAGGCTGCGGCATATCCGCCGGGACCTGCTCCAATGATGACAACTTGTGTTTTTATTTTTTCCATAACCTTTTTTCTATAACAAATTCAGACCTTCAATATCCGTAAAATGGTTGAGCAATTTCCCTAATTGCCCGGTAAACCGCGCTGCCCAGGCACCGTCGATTACCCTGTGGTCATACGAGAGGGAAAAAGGTAACAGCGTTCGTGGTACGAAATGACCTTCCCTAAAGACTGGCTCTACACTATATTTGCTGATGCCAAGAATAGCGACTTCAGGCGAATTAACGATGGGACTGAAATAAGTACCTCCAATGCCACCCAGGCTCGTGATGGTAAAAGTACTCCCCTGCAGTTCATCAGGTTTGAGTTTTTTGCCTCTGGCCCTTTCTCCAAAATCGGTGAGAGCAGAATTCAATGCTCCAAGATCCAGCTGATCCGCATTGTTGATAACCGGAACCACAAGACCTCCGGGAGTATCCACAGCGATGCCGATATTGTAATATTTTTTCAGGATAAGATTCTCACCGCTGGGATCCAGCGAGCTGTTGAAATCGGGGAAGTCCTTCAGAGTTTGAACGAGGGCTTTGATAACAAAGGGGAGCAAGCTCAACTTACCGGAACGCTGCCCAGAGGTTTTCCCCAGTAGGCGGGTAAAATTCAGCAAGTCCGTAATATCCGTTTTCTCGTATTGAGTGACATGGGGAATCGTGGTCCAGGACCGGCTCATGTGCTCCCCCGTCAAACGGCGAATGCGATTCAATGGCTGTGTTTCGATTTCACCCCACCGGGAAAAATCTACGGCCGGTCTCCCCATTGGTACGCCTGTGGGTACTCCTGACAATGCCCGTTTAACAAATTCCTGAACATCCTGTTTGGTGATACGGTTTTTAGTACCCGCTCCTTTCACAAGGTGAATATCACAACCAAGTTCTCTGGCAAATTTCCTGACGGAGGGACTGGCAAGGGGTAAATTTGTTTCAACAGGAACGGGTGTAGTCTGGTGCTGGGCAGGGTCATGAGAATTCTCTCGTGGTTCTTCTGCAGGGGCATTCGCCTTTTTCGGTAGCGTGCACACTATCCCGTTTTCGGGCAATGGATCAGTTTCTTTCACAACCTCTGGCGAGATTTCTTTCTCCCCTACATCAATCGTCATGACCAGGGTTCCCGGAGAAACAGCATCCCCTGCCTTCACGAGCACTTTTTCCACGGTTCCCGCAATAGTGGTTGGGATTTCCATAGTCGCTTTTTCGGATTCAAGAACCAGTATCACATCGTCAATGGCAATTTTGTCACCGGACTTTACCGATATCTCACTGATTTCCACGGAATCAATTCCTTCACCAATTTCAGGTAGAATGATGTCTTTTATCAATTTTCTCTCCTGTTGCTGTAATTTTTAAACGCCTCGTTTGTTATTGAGAGACGGGGTTTGGTTTTTCTTGCTCAATACCATATTTTTTGATTGCTTTCTTCACCAGGGACACTTCAATCTTCCCTTCCCGATACAAAGCATTGAGGGCAGAGAGTATAATGTAATAGCGATTAATTTCAAAAAATTCTCTCAAAGCTTCCCTGGTATCGCTGCGTCCAAACCCGTCCGTACCGAGGGCAATTACCGGACAATGCAAATAGGCAGAGATTTGTTCTGCCACCAGTTTCACATAATCTGACGTAGCGATGACCGGCGAACTGCAATCCGCCAGACAGCTTTCAAGCCAGGATCGTCTGGATTTGGAACCCACGTGCAAATTGTTCCATCTGTTCACATCTTCTGCTTCTTTTCTCAGTTCGCTGTAGCTGGTGACACTCCAAACTTCCGCACTGATATTCCAATCTCTATCCAGAAGATCAGCAGCTGCCAGCACCTCTTTGACCAGGGAACCACTGCCCAGTAGGCGGACTTTCATTCGCTTTCCATCGTACTCACTAATCCTGTGCATCCCCCGAATTATGCCCTCTGCGGCATCTTTTGGCATGTCGGGATGCTGGTAATTTTCGTTCTGGACCGTCATGTAGTAAAAAATATCCTGTTGCTCCTGAACCATCCGACGCATGCCATCCTGCACAATGACGGCAATCTCATAAGCAAACGCCGGGTCATAGGCCTTCAGGTTTGGAACAACCGAAGCCGTGAGGAGACTGTGGCCATCCTGATGCTGGAGCCCTTCTCCCGCCAGAGTCGTTCTTCCTGAAGTTCCACCGATCAGAAATCCCCTCGTCCGCATATCTGCAGCAGCCCAGATGAAATCCCCTACACGCTGAAAACCGAACATTGAATAAAAAATATAGAAGGGGATCATATTGACGCCATAGGTGCTGTGTGCCATGCCGGTTGCAATAAAGGAAGATACCGCTCCTGCCTCACTGATCCCTTCTTCGAGGATCTGCCCTTTTTGGTCCTCCCTGTAATACAGGTATTGGTCCGAATCTACCGGATCGTAGAGCTGGCCCACATGGGAATAAATTCCCAATTGGCGGAAGAGGGGATCAATGCCGAAAGTCCGGGCTTCGTCAGGAATGATGGGCACCACATATTTACCAATCTGCTTATCCTTGGTCAACAGAGAGAGCAATCTGACGAATGCCATGGTTGTGGAAAATTCCCTGTCACCCGCTCCCCTGAGTAAAGATTCAAAACCGTCCAGTCCTGGGACTTCCATCGATTCAGACCTTTCCAATCGAATGGGCTGGAAGCCGCCTAATTTATTACGCTGTTCCTGCAGGTATTTCATCTCCGGACTGTCAGCATCCGGTTTGAAAAAAGGTGTTTTAATGCATTCTTCATCCGATAGTGGAATGTCAAATCTAGACCTGAAATAGAGCAATTCATTCTCATTGAGTTTTTTCTGGGAATGCGTAATATTGCGGCCTTCTCCGGCTTCACCGAGTCCATACCCCTTGATGGTCCTGGCCAGGATCACCGTTGGCTGGCCCTTATGAGCAACGGCTTCTGCATAAGCAGCATAGACCTTTGCCGGGTCGTGTCCTCCCTGGCACAGCTTCCAGACTTGGTCATCTGTAAGATGCTCGACCATTTTCAGCAGTTCAGGATATTTCCCGAAAAAATGTTCTCTGACATATTTGCCCCCCTCAACAATGTACTTCAGCGAATCACCATCGACAATTTCATTCATCCGCTTGGCAAGTAATCCTTCAGGATCTTTTTCCAGAAGGGGGTCCCAATCCGATCCCCACACAACCTTTATCACATTCCAGCCCGCACCGCGGAAGGCTCCTTCCAATTCCTGTATGACTTTACCATTCCCCCGGACTGGGCCATCGAGGCGCTGTAAATTGCAATTTACCACAAATATAAGATTGTCCAACTGTTCCCTTGAGGCCAATGTAATCGCTCCCAGGGCTTCTGGTTCATCCATCTCACCGTCTCCGAGGAAAGCCCAGATCTTTCGGCCTGTATCTTTAATTAGACCACGGTCGATGAGGTATCGCATGAAACGTGCCTGATATATGGCCATGATGGGACCCAGTCCCATGGAAACCGTAGCGAATTGCCAGAAGTCCGGCATAAGCCAGGGGTGTGGATAGGACGACAGACCGCCCTTTTCACTCAATTCCCTCCGGAAATTGTGCAGCTTCTCTTTGGACAGGCGACCCTCGAGATAAGCTCTTGCATAGATGCCCGGGGATGTATGCCCCTGAAAAAAGATCAGATCTCCACCAGACGGGTCATCCGGCCCACGGAAAAAGTGATTAAAGCCAACTTCATAAAGGGTAGCAGCAGAGGCAAATGAAGATATATGGCCTCCGATCCCATGGTTTTCGCGATTGGCTTTAACGACCATGGCCATGGCGTTCCAACGGATGACGGATTTGATACGCCGCTCGGTCTCCCGGTCACCGGGATAGGGTTTCTGCTGTGATACAGGGATCGTATTCACATAGGATGTATTGGGACTGTAGGGCATTCTGCAGCCATGCCGTCTCGCACTCTCTATGAGGGTATCGAGTATGAAATGTGTTCGCTCTAGTCCTTCCCCCTGTATCAGCGCCTGAAGGGATTCAATCCAGTCTCGTGTTTCCTGCGGATTTTGATCTTGGTATTTTTTTGGTACGTTCATTCTATTTTCCATTTTTAGATTTTCCCTGTCATATTTGGATAGTTATCGCTTCATCAAATCAGTAGATTGCCTGCAGGGGAAAAATTACTTTCATTTTAATTGAGAACATATCTCAAATATTATGGTGGTAACAAGTGAATTAAATTATCGCTTGTTGGCCTCAATGGACAATCAAAATTAATTCAGGTATTGTGAATTTGTCATTACAGTACCAAGTAACCAGATAATTTCATTTCGCCTGATAAACAGGATCATTGTTTCTCATCAAT
>CAZIYQ010000052.1:0-14398 GCA_964543505.1 uncultured bacterium
TCAGTATGATAATTCCGCTTCAGATTCTGATGATATTATCATTAAGCCTCTGGCCACTATGGTCAACACGGTTAACCTCGTATCAGACGCCAGCAGTAATAATGGTCTGGTGCTGGTTGACGACAGCAATATTGACTCTCTTTACACAATCACATTCCATGCTTATATCCGAGATGATCATAGTGTAGCTATAGAAAATATCGATGTCCATTTTGAGTTTGACCCGGCCTACAGCGTTGCTGGCGGTTTCAGCAGTGCTATCGTAAAAACAAACAATAGTGGGAATGCAACCGATACCCTCGTAGCAACCGGTCAGGAATTATTAGCCCTGCAAGCGGCTGATACTGTAAAAGTCAGTGCCTATATCGAGCTGAATGAGCTGGCTCGAATTGTTACCCAATCGCATGGAAAATACTATCTTGATGATGAATCTCTCCAGAGGGAAGATGGTCAGTTTTCCGCTTCCGAAAAAATATCCTTCCGCTCCAGAGAAGATTGGTCCATCGAGCAGGTGGAAAATCTCATCGTGAGCATCAACCCTACTTCGATCCTGTTTGATCCGGAGGTGGCTGACTCAACCTATCATGCTGCCATTAGTGTAACTCTGCTGGATGTAAATGCCATGCCCATTGCTAACGTCCCTGTGAATATTTTAAATCAGATTGTAGAAGGGAATCTACTCATCGGCAGCATCACTCCAACCTTTGCCATTACAGATGAAAATGGCTTTGCTTCTGCGGATTATACGGTCAGTTACAGTGCCTGGAATCAGCTAAATTCACCGGTGATTCGGGTACAGGTTATGCATGCTGGTGAGATCCTACATCAGGTGGATACGGTACTGATGCTGCGGAATGTGGATGAACCCAATATCGATTTGGTGGGCAATTTGAATACCTGGTCGCAGACCTCCTACTTTTTAGTGAATAACTCAAATGTCGGGGTTACGGATACAGTTTACGCCAGGGTAACCGACCACTCCGGTGGTGCATTGCCTGGTATCCCCGTCTTTTACACAAAGAATAATCCTGTGGGATATTTCACGAATTCGATGGTCCTGTCGGATTCCACCGGTCTCTCCCGCAGTGTCTTTGTGGCCAACCCGGGTGAAATACCCCTAGATGAAAATACACAGATCGATTTTACGATAACGGTTAATGACCAATTTAATAGTGTAGAATCCCTGACCATCAGCCCAAATGGAAACGTCAACAATGTCACTGAAATGCATTTTACAACATCTGTGGATACCCTCAATATATTAAATGCCGGTTCCATGCAGGTCGTTGCGAAAGATGCTGCCGGAGTTGGTGTCTCGAATATTCCCATCAGATTTGCCATCGAAAATCTTGACGGCACGCAGCCCAAGGGCATTCTTGAGACCGCCTTGGTTTACACAACGGAATCAGACACAACCGGCAATAGCCCCGGTTTTGCTACCGTCGGCTATGCCGTCGATCACGAAGGCATCGACCGGGTAAGAGCATTTATTACCGACCAAGATGATCAAGGTATCATCCTGTTTGAAGATATACTATATATATCAGCCCAAAACAATACCGGGGAAGTGTTAGCCAACTTAATTGCCTTTGCCTCATCCAGTACCGTATCGGTAGTGAATAATGACAGTACTTATGTCGATACCCTGTATGCGATCGCCCAAAATGCTGCCGGCGGCGGAATCGAAGGTGTGGTCATTAATTTCGACATGGCCAACGAGGATCTGGATTATGGATTTCTCCAACCCAGCAGCAGTATCGTCACCGATTCCATCGGTGTCGCCAAAGCTTATTTCCAGAGTTCTCCCGGGATTGTGAATGAAGCGGAATCCATTGATATTGAGTTTACGGTATCAAGTCAGGACCAGGACAATAACCAGACCGAATACCTGACCATCTCCTTCAACAACGATATCCCTCAATGTCCCCAATGCGTAGCAGAATTCAGGATCTGGACAGACCCCGACAAGATCAACCTGCCTACTCTGGAAGGGGATGTCTCGGCACCAATATATGCAGCCTATGTGGATTCTCTCGGCTATGGCCCGGAACCCAGTTCTATTGTAGAGTTCGTGAGCATGGTGGATTCGTCCGGAGTGCTGGTGCCCTTTGCATCGATTACCCCCATTGCTTATTTTAACTCGGATTATCCGACCCTGGATCTGCCCCCGGGCTATTTTGACAATTACTCCGCAGACAGCATATTGACGGCACAATCCACGTTCTACCAGACAAACGATGCGGGACTTGCCGTCATCATTGGAACCTATCAGGGCAAGAGTGATACCCTGCGCATCAATGTGATGTCCACGGATGCAAATTATATTGTTCTTGAACCCACCTTCCCGAACGAAATCATGGTTGAGGGCGGAGGCGGGATTGAAACCACCGAGATCACAGCGACCGTCCGTGATGGTAACGGAAATCTGGTTTCTGATTCCTACCATGTGAGGTTTAAAATCACTGTACCTTACCCAACGGGGGCACATCTCGCCGGCATGGACGGTCTGACCGAAGACACCGTAGAATCCAGCAATGGCGTTGCCTCAACCACACTCAGCTCGGGGACACATCCAGGCAGTTTGAAAATGCGGGCAGAGCTGTATGCCATAGATGATGACGTCATGGACGAAAGCACCCTACTAAGCTGGGCACAGGCCATCATGGCAACGATCATTACCGGACCCCCGGCTTATGGTGAAATCAACTTTGCCCAACAGGAAATTACACCAGTTGGAGGTGGTAACTATGAACTCCCGCTTTCAGTAGCGCTTTGGGATGTAAATGCCAACCCTGTAAAAGATTCAACGAATATCTGGCTTACACTTTATGCCAATGCACAACCGTTCAATGAAGAATCAGCATATTTTGCTGGAACTCCAGTCATGTTCGGCCCTAATCCCATCGACAGTCTCGTTTATGTCTGTCTATTCGATACGCTCACGCCGCCTATCCCTGACCCGACAGATACAGGATTATGGGAACCTGCCCAGCAGCCTGCATTTGTAATTGGTGAAGCCCAGACCGGAATGGTCAACCCCTGGGGGAATGGTGAATCCTACCCGGGTATTGCGTGGTCAGCGCTGTATTACACATCCAATCCCATTTTTGATTTGACTATTATAAAAGCACAGACCTTTGGTGCAGATAGCATCCTTATCATCGACAGCCGAGTTAATCATAACAATCAGCCGACCATGCTGCCCTTCCAGCCCGGGCAGATCTTCATAAGCGCAACACCGGTTTTCCATGATTTTTCTGTGGGACCGAATACAGACACCGGCCCCGGCCCCTGCAGATCGCAGATAATAACGGTTAGTGCAACGCTGGTTGATTTTTACGGCGAAAATATCGATAACGGCAACCTCCAGCTCACTGCCATCGGTGGCGGTCTGGCTGATCCGCCGCCGGATCCGAACTGGAATCCGGATTGGGTACAAACCACAAATTCCCAGGGTCAGGCAACCTGGTACATTGAGTACCCGATACAGCTATGCCCCAAAACAGATCCTCAGACCTGCCCGGTAGATAATGATTGTACGCTCTGTGAATACGATGATTTCAGTTCATCGGTTTGGGTAGATTTGATATTCCCTGTCCAGACACAAAGCAATCAACTGGAAGTGACGCTGATGCGTTCAGGTGGTGAATGCGATAATTGCCCTTGATCGGGAATTTGGATAGTTCTGATAAATTAAAACACTATACCCGAAGACTGGATATTAATTGATAGATGAATAACTTCAACCCACAATTTGCGAAGATTGGTGAGATTCTCGTTCATGATGGATTGATCGATGAAAAGCAGGTAGATGCTGCTCTTACCGAACAAAAGGAAACGAAAGATAAAATTGGTCAGATCCTCATAAAACATGGTGCAATTGTCGAGGATGACTTCGTAAAGGCCTATGCCAAACAGCTTGGCAGCGAATACATTCTTGAGGAGGAACTTCTGAAATCGAAAGAAGAGTTTGTCAAACTCCTTCCTGAAGATTTCGCTGTTGAGAATTTGGTCATCGCTCTGAATAAATCAGATTCCGAAATCGTGGTCGCCATGGATGATCCTGAGGATCTTTCTACTCTGGATTCAATCCGTAAAATCACACGCCGCACACCTAACCCCAAAGTTGCTGGTAAAATTGCCATCAATCGTACAATAGATAAGATTTACAGCCGCATTCGCCAGACGGGTGAAGTTGAAAATGCCATCTCGAATCTTTCAATCATATCGGGGGATGATGATAATCAACAAGAACTGGACCTTTCAACTGAAGAAGTTTCTGCTGATCAGGCTCCCTTTGTAAAACTGGTCAATCTGATCATAATAGAATCCATTAAAGAAGACTCGACGGATATTCATATTGAACCGGGACGGGATAAAGTGACGGTGCGTATCAGAATTGATGGTGTGCTCACTAAGATCATGTCTCCTCCTATGTCCTCACATTCCGGTCTGGTTGCCAGGGTAAAGATCCTTTCCCGGCTTAACATTGCCGAGCACCGGCTGCCTCAGGACGGACGCATGAAAATCCGGACTGCAACCCGTGAAATTGATGTGCGTGTATCAATTCTTCCGACTATTTTTGGCGAGAAGGTCGTTTTAAGACTGCTGGGTTTCGGCGGCAAAAAGATGAGCCTCACCAATCTCGGATTCACTGATGATAAATTGAAGGTTTTCCGCAGATGGATCGTACAACCCTACGGCATGATACTGCTTTCCGGTCCTACCGGTTGTGGTAAATCCACGACTCTGTACGCTTCCCTGCTCGAAATACAGGATGAGGGTACCAACATTACAACGGTTGAGGATCCGGTTGAATATCAAATCCCCGGAATCAACCAGGTACAAATGCACGAAGAAATCGGTCTCACTTTTTCCGCTTCCCTGCGCTCTATTTTGCGACAGGACCCTGATGTCCTGCTGATTGGAGAGATCAGGGACAGTGAAACGGCTGACATTGCAGTGAAATTCTCGCTGACGGGCCACTTGGTTTTCAGTACGGTGCATGCTAATGATGCCCCCTCTACGATAACCCGTCTGCTGGATATCGGGATTCAACCATTCCTATTGGGATCGTCCTTGAATCTTGTTATGGCCCAACGGCTGGTACGCGTTATTTGTGAGCATTGTAAAGAATCCTATGAACCAACTGCCGCGGAACTTGATCGTCTGGGCATGCCTGAAGATATGGTCAAAGAAACTACCTTCTACCAAGGCAAAGGCTGCAGCCACTGCCGGTACACCGGCTACCGGGGCCGCACAGCCATCCATGAAATCCTTGAGGTCACACAGCCGGTTCGTAAACTCATCTTCGATAATGCAAACCAGGAGAGGATCAAAGAACAATCCATCGAACAGGGTATGACACCGCTCCGTGAGGCAGGATATGAAAAAGTGAAAGCCGGGATCACAACACCTTATGAAGTTATGCGGTCGACTGTTGAGGACTTATAACTCCCGCGCTAAAAGCAAACATCTGATATTGGACAAACTATAAGATAATAATAAGCTATGGCTACATTTACATATTTGATTCGAACACCCGAAGGGATCCGACGGGAAGGCGAGGTTGAAGCGGCGAACATTCTTGATGCTACGGAGATTTTAAGAAAAGATAACCAGATTGTCGTTAAACTCACGGAGAAAGACACCTCCATTGATTTCTTGACGCCTTTCATTGTCCGTTTCAATCAATCTATAGCCCGCCTTAAAGCACGCGTACCGCTGAACTCCATCGTATTTTTTACGCGCCAGCTGGCGACCATGTTTGCAGCGGGGTTAACGATTGAACGGGCACTTCATTTTTTATCGGCTGAAGAAAAACATAAAAAATTCAAACAGGTGATTTTAAAGCTCGAAAATGATGTCAAAAAGGGTATGCAGCTTTCGGATGCTTTGGAGCGTCACACGGGAGTATTCAGTAATTTATACATTGCCCTGGTGAGCGCCGGTGAGGTCAGTGGTAAGTTATCGGAAACGCTGGATGATCTCGCTGTTTATCTCGAAACGCTTGAAGATACCCGGCGTAAAGTCAAGTCTGCGTTGTATTATCCCATTTTTATTTTGATATTCCTGTTCTGTGCGTTGCTTTTTATGTTCACTAATATCATACCCAAATTTGCCGAGATCTACGATCAGTTAGGAGCAGACCTGCCCTTTTACACCCGAGTCATGACCGGTATTGCTGACTGGGTAACCGCGAACATCGTCTTCGTGCTATTTATCACTTTTACCGTGTTCATTGCGGGATGGCTTTTCACGCTATCTGATTTGGGACGATTGATTTGGGATCGTTTTACGATGCGCATTCCCATTTTTGGGAAAATGCTTAGACAGAATATTTTAGCAAAATTCACCAAAACTTTCGGTATCCTCATCAGTGCGGGAGTCTCCGTACTGGAGACACTGGGGCTTTGTGCAAAAGTAGTGGACAACAGAGTATTTGAGCTGGCTATCGCACAGGCATCTGAAGATATTGAAAATGGGATCAACATCTCTCGTGCCCTTAAAGATACGCTGGCATTCCCGCCGATCATGATCCAGCTGATATCAACCGGCGAGGAAACCGGTGAGATCGACCAATTGGCACTGAAAGCATCCGAGTTTTACACCAAGCAGGTCAATGCAACAATTGACCGACTGACCTCAATTTTGGAACCGATCATGCTGCTGTTTGTGGCTATGGTGATCGGAGGTGTTGTCATTGCAACCTATCTGCCTATTTTCCAAGTTGGGCAAGCACTGGCACAATAATTTAAAGGAATTTTTATTTCTCCAAATACCCGCAGCATTCTATAATACTGCGGGTATTTTCTATGGATTTAACAACATAACAATATGAATCTAATTCTAACTTCGATCTGTGTTACGGCAGGTTTGGTTGCTGGTTTTTTGCTGAATACACTGATCAATCAAATCTCGGCTTCTCTGCAGGGGTCAGCCACGCCCGATGCTACCGATTCAAAAGCTGGAATCTATAAAAGCAAAACTGATCTTTCCCCTGTCACCTATTTGATCCGGCAGATCAGGCGGCAGCCTGGTAATAATCGTATTTCTATTTCGGGAGCTTGTGTTGAAATCTTATGCCCCATTTTGTGGTATTGGGCCTACAGCCAATATGATCTTCCGGAAGCTGTCCTGTTCATTATCATCATATCTGCTCTCATCGTCATCAGCCGGATTGACTTCAAATGGATGATCATTCCCCTATCGATGATCCTCACTTCATTGTCCAGTCTTGTCCTGTACAATATCATCTTCCACGGTCATCTCAGGGCGGCAGTATGGGGAATTACAGCCGGAATTGGATATCTGGGCGGCATGATGTTGCTGACCTCACTGCTCTTTCACAAGCAAACAATGGGATTTGGGGATTTGCAATTGATTGTAGTTCTGGGAGCCTGGCTCGGCGTACTGAATGTGCTGATGACCATCTTAGCGGGGGCTGTCATTTCTCTTTTCACCTGGGTTGCACTTTCCATGCGGGATGGCTTTGACAGGAACCGCCCCCTGCCCTTTGGTCCTTTTCTATCCATTGCAGGAGTAGCACTTTATATGCTGAATCCGAATTGGCAACAACTGCTCGGATTTTTATTTTAAGATTCCGGTCTTTTCAACAAGCTGTGTGATATGTTCCCCTATGGCGAGGGAACTCGTTGCCGCCGGTGAGGGAGCGTTCAGTACATTAATAATATTTTCATTCTGTGTTATGACAAAATCATCCAACAGCTGACCGTTTTGATGCAGTGCCTGTGCCCTGACCCCCGCTCCACCCGCAATCAGATCGTGTGAAGTGATTTCCGGTATCAGCTTCTGCAATGCTTTTACAAAAGCAGGTTTGTAGAACGAGCGATAAAACTCTCCCACTCCAATTTTCCAATAGATCCGGGCAATTTTCCAGAAAGCGGGATAGGATAGAGATTCCCAGAGTTCTCCGGGATTGATCTTGAATTTACGGTAGCCCTCACGGGCGAATGCGAAAACAGCGTTGGGACCGGCTTCGATCTGACCGTTGAGTCTGCGAGTGAAATGCACGCCAAGAAAGGGAAAGCGGGGATCGGGTACCGGGTAGATCAAATTATTGACCAGGTCGCAGCTGCCACTGGCGAGCTGATAATATTCTCCCCTGAAAGGGATGATCTTAACTTCCCCGGCCAGTCCGCTTAAACGCGAGAGTCTGTCTGAATACAGGCCGCCGCAGTTGATGACATAGTCACAGAGAATTCCCCCTATTGTAGTTTCCAACATGAGACGGTGGGAATCTTTTCGCAGACCGGTGACCCTGGTGGAGGTTTTTATTTCTCCACCTGCTCGGGAGATCAGTTCAGCTAATTTTTGGGCAACACTGGTGTAATCTATAATTCCAGTAGAGGGTGATAGCAGGGCTTTCACTCCCCGGACATGGGGTTCTATTTCCCTTAACTTTTTAGCGCCGATGAATTCGATACCGGGGACGCCATTTGCTGCCCCTCTCTCATAAAGATTTTGCAGGCGGGGAATCTCGTCGGCCGTTGTGGCGACGATGACTTTACCACAGAGCTCGTAAGAAACCTCATTTTCTGCACAAAAAGCAAGCAGCTGACGCACACCCTCTCTGCAGTTGCGGGCTTTCAGTGACCCTGGTTTGTAATAGATCCCAGAATGAATGACACCGCTGTTATTCCCGGTTTGATGCTGGGCAGGCTGATCTTCCTTTTCTATGATGGCGATCTGAATATCTCTATACTTCTGACCCAGCCTATAAGCCGTCGCCAGACCCAGGATGCCACCACCGATAATGACGATCTTTTTCATTGGAGACTTTTCAGAAGATGAAAGAGCATGGTAAAGCGTTCAATCCCGGGTTCTCGCTTTGACCTGTACTTGTCTCAAGCGCTCAAACAAGATAGCGGATACGGTAGCAGAGACATTGAGTGAATTCGTCTTCCCCTGCATGGGAATCGTGGCTTTGAAATCGCAAGTTTTCAGTACCAGCGGCCGGATACCTCTTCCTTCACTGCCGATGACAATAGCAACCTTCCCACAATAATCGACTTCGAACCATGATTTAGCTTTGATACTATTTTCAATACCAATAATCCAGAACCCTTCATTTTTCAGTTTTAGCAGTGCTTGATGTATATTGGGGGATTCGTAGAGCGGCAGATGACTAAAGGCTCCCTGACTCACCTGCAGAACGGTATTGGTAATGCTGACGCTGTTGTGCGTGGGGAAAACCAGGCCAGAAACTCCGGCACCTTCACAGGTCCTGATAATCTGACCAAGGTTTTGAGGGTCTTCAATATTATCTGCTATGACGAGACATTGGTCCCCGCTGACATTTGCAAAGGAGGGCAGTGTTTGTTTTACCCTGCCCTGAAAATAAACGATGATACCCTGTGTCCGCAGACCCGTATATTTCTTGAGATAAACATCTTTTGACATTCGATTGACGATCCACTCAGGGTGTTTTGATAATAGATTCAGGAGTTTTGAGTGCCCTGCGGCAGCACTGTCTTTCATCAGATCTATCCTAACAATTGTACGGCGCGGTCCCGCAAGCAATTCCAGGCAACCATTCAAGCCATAGATGGAAAATTGGTCAGAAGCTGATTTTTTATGTTTTGTTTTATTTTTCACGAAATAACCGATTTTAATGAACGAAAATTTAGAATATTTATACTGTGCTGACTCTCAATTAATTTGCAAACTATGGCAATGGCTGACATAAAAATATTAAGGATTGATAAATGGTTATGGGCTGTGAGAGTTTTCAAAACCAGGTCTCTGTCCAATGAAGCCTGCCTCTCGGGAAAAGTCAAGATGGATGGCCAGCGCATCAAACCTTCAAAATTAGTTAAAATCGGAGACATCGTCACCGTGCGCAGGGGTCCCCTCACGAGTACTTACAAAGTTTTAGGACTTCTGGAAAAAAGAGGTTCCGCAACAATTGCAGCTGAAAACGTAGAAAACCTGACACCCCCTGAGACAATAATAAAACTCTCATCCGTCTTTGCGAACCCTGTACTACCACGTGAAAGGGGCTCTGGCCGTCCCACCAAAAAACAGCGCAGAATGCTCGATCAATCTCGCGAAAAATATTAGATAGGATAGAAAATGGTCCTATTTGATGAATTCCAATCTTGGTCAATATAGGGAAAAAAGATTACATTCCCGGTGCGATTCTCGTCGCAATTTGCTTGACAAAGATAAATAACATAAAAATTTAAATGGGGTCACCGAATACTATTCTGAATAAGGACATCCGCATATTTGTGGTTGATGATGACGAATACATCACAAGTTGTTTAAAAGATTATCTGACTGATCTGGACTATATCGTCACTGCTGAATCAAATTCGCAAAAAGTAGAGGATATCTTCAAAAAAGAAGATTTTGATATTGTCCTGCTCGACATCAATATGCCCAAGATCAGCGGGCTGAAACTGCTGGAAAAAATGAAGCAGCAGAATCCTGATGTGATCATCATCATGATCAGTGCTATTCACGATGTCGACATGGTTGTTAAGTGTATCCAGCTGGGAGCCTATGATTACATTGCCAAACCACTTGTTGATCTTAATCAGATAAAAGTTCGCATGGACAGAGCCATTTCCGAAAGGGATATCCGGCGCGAAAATGTCCAGCTAAAAACCAAACTGACGATGCAGTCTGAAGTGCCGGATTTTCAATTCCGCTCCGCCTCAATGCGCAAGGTGTTAGACATGATCAAGATGGTTGCGCAATACGATTCGACCGTATTGATCAGCGGTGATTCAGGCACTGGTAAAGAAGTTGCTACACGAACTCTGCATAATTTCAGCAAACGTTCTGAAAAACCTTTCGTCGCCGTGAACTGCGGCAGCATTCCGGAAACCCTCCTTGAAAGCACTCTTTTCGGATATGAAAAAGGTGCCTTTACCGGTGCCTCTACACGACAAGCCGGACTTTTTGAAGAATCCAATCACGGCACTATTTTCCTTGATGAGATCACCGAAACAACACCGGAATTTCAGATTAAATTATTACGAATCCTCGAAGATAAAAGCGTTCGGCGCGTTGGCGGCAACAAAGAAATGAAACTCGACTTACGCATTGTCACCGCCACTAATCTCGATCTGCAGGAGCAGGTCGATAAGGGGAAATTCAGAGAAGATCTGTATTATCGCCTGAATGTCTTTCATATAATTCTGCCCCCACTTCGGGAGAGGAAAGAAGATATCCCAATTATCTCAAATTATCATCTGGCCCGTCTTGCTAAAAAAATGAAAAAGCCGCAAATGCAAATTTCACAGGAGGTCTTCGATGCCTTTTCCAATTATAACTGGAAGGGGAATATCCGAGAATTGATCAATATTTTGGAAACCTCCCTTATAATGTGTAAAAAAACCGTTATCACGTTGGATGATCTCCCGCTCCAGTTTCACTCAGTAAATAGCGATAAACCTGATGGAACTTATAATATAGGGGCGTACGACTCCGAAAAAATTAAATTTGAATATGATTATTTCAAAAAATTGCTGGATCTCACAGGAGGGAACATCAGCAAAGCCGCCAAAATGGCCGGGTACAGCCGCCAGCATCTGCATCTTAAGTTAAAGAATTTAAATATCAATTGATTTTAATAATTTTTTCCTGATTGTGCTTACACCCATCAATTGATGAAAGTGTCGGGCTCACAGAGGATACTCTAAAAAACTCTTATATCCCTGTTGTAGGACAAACACCGACGTCTTCTATAACAACCTTCCTACAGGACATTCGTTTATGGTCTGATATTTCACACAGCAATTAGCTCTCTATTATACAACCGGCAAATCGCTTGGCATTTTATGAAAATGCTTTCATCATCACCATTGTAAAACACGACAGTTAGGGGAGTCTGTAAATGCAAAAATTTAAAAATATTCTAAAATCTACCAAAGGATTCTTTTCAGTCGAGATTATTACCGCCTCAATGCTCATGGGCATCTTATTAATTGGGGCGGGTCAATACTATTACCATGCCAGGTCTCAACTCACAGATTCCAACCGGAAGTATGATGCATGGCTCGCCATGACCGACCGTTTGGAATATGCCCTTGCAGTTGATTATGATACTGAATTGGATACGACCCTCCTCGACAGCCTCATTTCAGAATACGCAAAACCAATGATGATCAATGGGAAACTTGGCTACAGAACAACAGAGATTGTTGATATCTTCTTCCCCGGTGATCCTGGATTTCCCGCTGGAGACAGCACCGGACTGGGAGGCGGCATTCCCGGTGGAGGTGCCCCGGGCGGAGGTGCTCCTGGTGGTGGAGCCCCGGGTGGTGGTGCTCCTGGTGGTGGAGGACCCGGCGGAGGTGCTCCCAGTGGTGATCAAGGAGCCGGTGGAGGTGGTGCTGATAATGGCCTCATTGGTGGTCATTTTGACCTGGACACTACTGAGGGAACTAATCCCAAGGCATATACCATCGGTCACAGCAACACCAATAAACATACTCACGAATATGACGATCGATATGATGTGGTCGGCGGAAATTCATTCAGCCTCTACGACAATCACATCGATATCAGCGACGCTATTGACCAGGACACACCTTTCAAGTTGATTGCGGTAAACAGTCATCTCTCCAATGCGGCCAGACTGACCATAAATACAATCTATGACCGTTATAATTCTGCAAGTTATGAGGACGTAACTTCTTATGCCGATGCGTACACTGATGCCAGTTCATCCGTAAGTTCACCACCTGTGCCCTATATCTCGGGCTATGATGATTTCTCCCAATTACCCGTTTACTCATTGAGTGGTGCATCCGGGACGACTCAACTCACAAATCTGGGCGTCTATTTTGATGTTAATGCCATCGCCGACAATCAGGCCGGTGGCCCCTATAATCTTCACCCCACCAATACGGGAGATGTCCGGGACAATGTGCTCGGACCGGATGGTGAATGGCGAAATGGAGCACTGACAATCTGGGCAGTGGCCTGCGATGAATACGGCAATGATGATTTCAGTATCGATATGTCTTCCGGGCATCCTCACATTACCGGTGGTCTGCTATGGGAAGAGACGCTTTTCTGGCACTGGGATGGGCCTTCTTTTCATGAAAACGGCTGGCTGACTTATGACGGTTCAGGCGGTTCTGACGATGGTGAAGATGAGGATGACGATGAAGAAGATGACGGTGAATTCGGCGAAGCGGATGATCAAAATGGCGATGGCAGTGTGAACGCTTTCGATTTTGCTATGTTTTCCAGAAAAAAAATAAAATTGACAGGAAGTGGTACTCTGGACCTGCAGGGTGGTAATAGTTATTGCAAAGATGATTTTAAGATGTCCGGTAGTACGGGTATTGAAGGTGATATCTTCTCGAGTAAATCCATCACACGAACAGGTTCTTCGACAATTCATGGTGATGCAACTGCCCCCCATATTCATCAATCCGGATCGGGCAGTATAACGGGATTCATCTCTGAAGAATCTGTACCTGAATATGAACTTCCGGAGATCGATTTCTCCCCCTATTATGATTGGGCGCTGATCAATGAGGAGGTGTATTCCGGAGATCAGCATCTCACGGGTTCCCAGAATATTGAACCGGATGGTGGTATCATGTATGTGGAAGGTGATTTAAAGATCAGCGGATCCGGAGACCTATACGGATGTTTTATCGCCACTGGTAAAATTGAAATCTCCGGGAATGGTGATCAACATAAAGTTGGATCCTACCCCGCGCTGGTCAGCTTGGATGATGACATTAAAATTACCGGCAGTGGCAGCTATCATGGATTAATATATGCTCCGTCCGGGAAATTTGAGAAATCCGGCTCGGGGGATGTCATTGGAAGTATTATCTGTGGAAAGGATTTTAAAAAGAGTGGTAGCTGGTCTCTGATGGCTTACGAAAATTCTTATCCGGAGCCCCCATCGTTGTTCGCCGGTGATGATGACGATGATGAGATGGACAATAGTTCCTGCGATAATGACTATGATAATGACGGCATTAATAATAATGATGATGACGATGATGATAATGACGGGATCTGCGACAGTCAGGATGATGATGATGACAACGATGGATTCAATGACGACGAAGATCATGATGATGACAACGATGGCATCGATGACTGGGACGACGACGATGACTGCGCTGCTGAAAACGGTGGAAATGATGACAATTGTATGTGGGTCTGCGGTGGTGGAGAAGGCGATGACGGTGGTGATGAGCAGGGTGGTGATGACGACGACGATGGTGAAGGGGACGACGATGGTGGAGATTGTTACTGGTATTGTGCCGGAAATAACGGCGATGGCGGCAGCGGCGGTCCTGTTGGTTGGGGCGGCCCCGGCGGGAATGGACCCGGTGGCAGTGGAGGTCCGGGCGGCAATGGCGGCCCTGGCGGGAATGGACCCGGTGGCAATGGA
>CAZIYQ010000053.1:0-14277 GCA_964543505.1 uncultured bacterium
TCATGAAATGCCGTCGTGAAGGAATAGCGGTGCTTTTGGCCTGCTTGCAAAGAGACGATCTGCTGACCCACATTGATCTCACTGATCACCAACTGCATCAGGGCATTCTCTACATCCTGCTCTCCATTGTTCAGCACTTCGACTGTTATTTCCAACGGTACATTGGTCATGGGAATTTCCGTGAGAAGCTGGACATCCGTAATTGCCAGATTAGATTCAACCGGAGGCAACTTATTGAAATACACGTTCCAGTTTTCCAGACCCAGACTGTCAGTAAATATCTTTTCAAAATTAACCAATTGGCCGTCGGACAATACATAAAGTTCTAAATTGGCAAAATCCCTTTCGAGTGATTTTTGAACCTGGCTAAATTGCTCATAAAAATTGCCGGCTCCCACAGAGAGTTTTAAAAAATCATCCCTGCGTCGAAAATCACCCACTCTGCCGTGGTACAACTCACCTCCGGAGAGAGATGAAATGCTTATCAGAACATCTTTATCGAGATGGTTTAAAATACCCTCAAGGGTTTTACGGCTGTAATCCACATGATCAACAAAATTGGATTCTCCAAGATTAGAAAAAGAATCGTCGATGACAATACTGGCAAATGTGGAGGAAGGATCGTCAATCCAATTGAAGGCAGATCTCATAACCGGCCGGCTGATCATCATTACGATGGCCAGGATCATCAAAGTCCTGATAATGAGTAGCAGGATCTGCAGGATTTTCAGCTTGCGGATGGAGTCATGTTCCAATTTCTTCAGAAAACGAATAGAACTGAACTCGACCGTCTTGATATTTCTGCGATTCAGCAGATGCAGGATGACAGGAATACTGATGAGCGGCAGTGCCCATAAAAATAGCGGAGAAAGAAAACTCAAAAAACTAACCTCCTAAAATTTGGATGATGACAGCAGAAATAATTGGAATCGACAAATTGTCGTCCAGCTTTTTTATAGGGATCAATTCAACAAGACCTGCTGCAATTGCTGTACCCATCCCTAGTGGGATATCAAGTCCCGGCACGAATAGCACTACCACAAAACAGGCACCGATGAATGCAAGGGTACCTTCCAGCGATTTCCCTCTGATGCTGGTGGTCCCAAACTTTTCGCCAAAGATGGCGGCGAAAGCATCCCCCACGCTCATGAACAGCATGCCCGTCCCGGCAGCCATTGGTGAAAAAAACAGGACACAAATTCCAGCCGAAATGAAAACGTAGGAAGCACCGGTCAATCCCTTCATCTCATAGGGCCTGGCGACATATCCGAAAAGTGCTCTAAAAATAGCATCAAAGATGTGAATCCTAAATCTCAACAGGTCCATGATGGGCAAAAGAAAGCCTAAAATGATGAGGACCGGTTTTACATAAGTACTGTCGAAAGCGAGTATGGCGATGCCCAGAACCGCCGATATTAAATGAATGATCTTTCGGAAGAATTCCCTACGATAGCCGTTGATATCACGCATGCAGCAATTCCTGATGACGTTTGGTTAGATCCCCTGCGCTGAAAAATCCGGAACCCACGATGGCGATATCGATTCCCGTTTCATAAACCTCACGGATGGTCTGCAAATTCACACCTCCGTCCACGCCGATCAATATAGGTCTCTCACCCCGCATCTTAACGAGTTTTCGCATGCTGATTAGCGTATCCGGAATGAACGATTGCCCCCCAAAACCGGGATATACAGACATCACCAGAATGTAGTCCAGCAAATCCAGATAGGGCTGCAATACATCGGGAGCAGTATTCGGTTTGATGGAAATACCGGCCTTGACTCCTCTATTTCTGAGTTGTCTCAAATCACCGGCAACATCTCCGGTTGCCTCGTAATGCAGGATGACGGTATCGGAGCCTGCTCTGATAAACTGATCGAAATAATTTGCTGGATCCTTGATCATCAAATGTGTTTCCAGGTGACAACTGGTGAGCTTGTCCAGGGCAGAGACGATCAATGGGCCGAAAGTGATATTCGGTACGAATCGACCATCCATTACATCAAGATGGAGTCGTGTAATACCGGCTTTCTCTATAGTTTTGACCTGCTCATCCAGATTGGTAAAATCCGACGATAGCATGGATGCGGAAATTATCCGAGCATCCTTCATAAACTTGTTTCCTCTCTGTAAATCAGCATTTGCACTTCATTTCAACTTGTCCGTACTCACCACAAGGTCAATCCGCGCGGGGATGGAAAGACGCATCCCTGCTGTTAAATTCTGATCGATAACCGTGTTGGGGATGAGCTCCGGATGATACTCTTCCGTAACATCGCCTAATCTTAATCCTGCTTCTGCAGCGGCAGCGGTGGCTTTTCCCAAACTTAGATTGACCAGGTCCGGTACTCGGTAAATATCCGGAGGCGGTCCCTTGCTCACCATGAAAGTCAGCTTTGCCCCTGCATTGACCAACTGACCACTCCTCGGAGACTGATATGTGATCACACCTCCCTCAAAATCAGAATTATATTCTTCCATGACAGTATCCAATTCCAAACCTGCCGATTGCATTTGCAAGAGTGCACTCCGGAGCGATACATCCACAAATTCAGGAATAACCACTTCCGCCTTCTCACCAGCAACCGTGAGCTTAACAGTACGCCCCTCCTTTACCTTTATGAATGGCGCCGGTGACATATTGATAATCGTACCCGGAGTTTCACCCGGCGAATAATCCTTTTTAATAATCTCGGTTCGGAATCCCATTTTCACAAGGTCTCGCTGGGTTGTTTCAAGGTATTTCCCCCTTAAATCGGGCAAATAATGTTCATTATTGTATCCGACATAGAGTGGTAGAAATACCGATTCTATCAGGTATAAACCGATAGCGGTCAGCACCGTGAAAGCTACAATATATTTAATTACTTTCAGGATCATTCTTTTCTCAAGCGCACAGCGAAACCACCGTCAATTTTATGAACGGGTGGAAATGTGAATAAAGCTCCTTTTCCATCACAATATTTCTCGGGCAATAATGATTGTGCGGGTTCAATTCTGAAATTTTTATTATCAGCTAAAAACCTATCGATTATTTGCCAATTCTCCTCAGGCTCCAGGGAACAGGTACTGTAAACAAGTACCCCGGCAGGATTTACATATTTCGCGGCGTTGTTCAATATCTTGAACTGTAGTTCGGACAATTTAAGAATTTGCCCCAAGTTCCTGCGCCAACGCAAGTCTGAACGTTTTGCCATGACACCCGTCCCGCTGCAAGGCACATCCAAAAGGAGTTTGTCAGTTGCAGGAATTGACTGTCTCCCTAAGTCTTTCTGCTGAAGGGTGATGTTTTCGAGGCCGAGTCGTTTGGCCGATTCAGCTACTTTAGCCAGCCGGTCTCCGTCACTGTCAAAAGCCTGAACACTACCGTTATTCCCGAGGCATTCCGCGATATAGGAAGTTTTCCCTCCGGGGGCAGAGCAACCATCTGCTATGACATCATCTTTACGGGGCTGCAGCAAGCGGATCACCAATCCCCCGGCGGGGTCCTGCACGCTCAGTTTACCTTCGGGAAAAAGCGGACTGTTCAATAATTTCGAAATTTCCTTCACCTTATAAAAACGAGGAATGTCGGCAAACTGCTCTATCTCCAGACGATGGAGTTTACAATATTCTTCAAATTCCGACTGAGTAAAGTCAAGTTCATTGATCCTGACCCATAAGGCCGGAATTGTATTATTCCAGTCTGTCAGTGCGGATACCTTTTCCAACGACCACTGTCTGATCCATTTTTCGACCAGCCATTGCGGGTGACTCATCCATGCATAGTAATCCTGTAATTTTTCAGCGGAGGGTTTGACGAAAGATGTTCGAATATAATTTCTCAATACACCATTAACGAGTTTCCCGGCTGATTGATTTATTGCTTTTGCCAGCTCCACAGCGGTTGAGACGGCTGCGTAATCGGGCACCCGGTTGATGAATTTTATTTGATGGGCTGCCAGAAGGAGTATCAATCTCACCTCGGGATCAAGCTTGGAATAATTCCCACGATAGATCTTTGCAAGTTCCCAATCCAATCGACCCTGCATGCGGATAGCACCGTTTACAAGGTCCGTAACCAAACGTCGATCGTCTTGTGAAAGAGAAGAACGTTTCAACTGTTGGTTAAGTTCAGCTGATATGCGGTTTTTCTGCTTTTGCCATGCCCTGAGAATTGAGATTGCCGCACGTCTTGCATTCAGCTCATTGCTATTCAAATTTTGCATCCTCTCGAAAGGGATGACCCTTGAGATATTCTGATACCGGGAGTCGTTTTTTGCCCTCTGTTTGGATGGAATCAACTTCAAGTATTCCTTTTCCTGTTCCGATATAAATAACGTTATTCTGAATATTAATCTTTCCGGGCGACAATTTTATTTTAGTCTGTGTTGAGACCTTTGACTCGAAGAGTTTTACTCTTTTTGTGCCATAATACGTATAAGCGCCGGGATTTGGGGAAAAGGCTCTTATCTGATTATGAATTTTCAGTGCAGCAGCACTCCAATCGATAAGCAAGTCCGCCGGAGTGATTTTTGGTGCTGGGCAAGCCTCTTCATTTTGTTGGGGCATTGGGACAAGTTTTTCCTGTTCGAGGTTGTCCAAAGCTTCCAGCAGGGCTTCCGCCCCCATTGGAGCCAGGGTAGCAAGCACTTCACCTGCAGTAATGCTGGAATTTAATGCTAAAGATTTTTGTAGCAGGATATTCCCCGTATCGACTGATTTGTCGATTTGAAAGACCGTCACCCCTGTATTTTTCTCATTATTGAGTAATGCATGCTGAACCGGCGCAGCACCTCTATAGCGCGGGAGCAGAGACGCATGTAAATTAATTGCGCCAAACGAAGGAATGCTGAATAAGGAGCGAGGAAGTATTCTGAAAGCCACAACCACAAAGATATCCGCAAAGCAGTCTTTGATCAGAGATTGAAATTCCAAATCTTTCAGCGATAGGGGATGCAGAACAGGATAGCCTGATTCTGATGCCTGTTCATAAATCGGTGAATAGCGCAATTTGAGGTGTCTGCCTGCAGGCCTGGGCGGTTGAGTGACCACGGCCACAACTTGATGATGGGATGCAGCCAAAACCTTTAAGGATTCACAAGCAAATTCGGCAGTACCCATAAAGACTAACCTCATTTGCTTGCCCTCTTTTCACAGAAAATC
The DNA here is from genome assembly GCA_964543505.1 of uncultured bacterium. GTDB lineage: Bacteria > Fidelibacterota > Marinisomatia > SCGC-AAA003-L08 > JACNLC01 > JAADGM01. The sequence goes on from CAZIYQ010000053.1 coordinate 5,147, forward strand.
TCAACTTTATGGCCGATTTTTAAATGATGCTTTTCTGCGAGATTTTCTTCTCTCATCCCAATTTCCAAGAATCCTGCACTGCCCCAGTAGGCGAGTACAGTTCCCATGTGGACATCGAAAAAAGTTCCGGCTATTGTCTCAATTATTAAATCCCCCGTCACAGCAATATAAAAAGTCTCAATACGAAGGAGATGTTCATGTCTGAAATTTGTGATCAAGTTTCCAAAATTATCAATATGGATGACTGCACCGCTGATTTTACCTTCTACATTCACGACAGCCGGTGTTTCAATTCGCACAGGATCATTAATTTCAGGACCCAGTGAAACAGGGTCGATCCCCAGGGTTAGCTGCGCAGCTACGGGAGCAAAAATGTCCCGCCCATGAAATGTAGCTCCCTCGGGCTCGGTGAAATACGAATCAGTGGTTACAGAATATTGGGCATGCGGTATCATTTTTTGCTCACTGTCTAGAAGAAGATAAGTGAAAATTCCATTGTCAGGTCCCAGAAAATATTGATCCTCTAATTTAAGTAGTAAAATTCTCCTTGGGCTCCCTACACCAGGATCCACAATGCAGAGATGAACCGTACCGGGAGGGAAAGCCCTCCATGCAGAATAAATAAGAAAAGCTGCATCTCGAATATCGTGTCGTCTCACAGAATGGGATATATCAACAAATGTGACATGGGGATTGATACCGAGGATAATTCCTTTCAACTGGCCGACATAAGAATCCTGTACCCCGAAATCCGTCAGCAAGGTGACGATAGGATTAGCATCGTTCGTCATTAATCAATCTTCATTAGTTGATTTTGGGGAAAGGACACTGATGACTTACAGTGTTAAAATAATGGAAATTCTCCGACTATAAAACAATCTCTTTCTCAAGCTTACCGGTTTCGGAAATTTCTTTTAACGCTTTTTGAACAAACATCTTATTCGCAGGTGACAGTCGATCTGTAAAAAAGATACCCTTCAAATGGTCTTTTTCGTGCTGAATCACTCGTGCCAGCATTCCGGAAAATACATTCGTGTGAGCCACACCCTTTTCATCTTGATAATTAACGGTGATGGTATCCGGCCGAACAACCGGAGCTCGGATACCGGGAACGCTCAAGCAACCCTCCTCCATGGAGATGGAACCAATCGGATTCACGATTTCACTATTAATAAAAACCAGAGGTCCGGAATCATCCTCATCTTCAATATCTGAAATTTCAGCTATGAACAGATCAATTGTTCGGGTAACCTGATTTGCAGCGAGTCCAATTCCTCCGTTTTCAGCCATGGTATCAAACATGTCATTCAAAAGTGTTTGAATGGATTTAAAATCTTCCACCCGCGTCACATTTTTTCGCAAAACCGGGTTACCATAAGTTATAACCGGTAAGTCAGCCATCAATTCCCTTCAGGGTTCGCTGGAGCAGAATCGGCAAGTCCCGCAATATAGGTTCGAGCCATGGTCAATTTGATGTTACCACCGACATCAACAATAACTTTTTGGTTTTCTTTTCCCTGAAAACCTGCGATTTTTCCGTAAATCCCACCTCTTGTGAGCACGCTATCGCCCTTTTTGAGGGCATTCAATTGTTCCTGATGTGCTTTTCTTTGTTTGGACTGCGGCCGCCAAATCATCAAATAAAAAATAGCGACAATTGCCAAAATAGGGATGAATCCGGCAATACCAGCCGAGGATCCAGTTGCACCTTCTGCAAATAAAAACTCCAATTCTTACCTCCTTAATTAGAGCTAAAATTACAATTGCTATTAGGGCTTCATCCAAGTGCTATGAAGCTTTTCTCCAGATATATTATGCTAATATTTAGGAATATTCCTGCTCGGAATAATTATTGCCCTGTGCCCTGTAACACACATAAATTCCGCTTGGCGCAGGTGCCAAAACATTTACTAAAAAAATATTTTCGTGTCAATTTCCGGAGATCATATTTGAAAAAAGGTGGAATTAGCAGGCGGATCGTTCTGCTGATAAATTGGACCATTGGGTTCATATATTTCAGAGTATTGAACCGAACCGTCATCCATAATAAAACAGGATTATTGAGAGAAACCGGTGTTCTGTTTTTGTCGAGCCATTTTACGATGGTGGATAGTTGGCTGCTCGGAGCTTGTCATAGTCCATTTGATGCTTTTTTCAGACCCAATTTAATTCCTCATAATGTACCCGAAATGACGAATTTTTACAAAGGTAAGTTGTCCGGTTGGTGGTTTGACAAAAGTAAATGTATCCCGATCCTGCGGAATAAGGGTGGAAGAGAAACACATCCTAAAATTGTAAAAGCACTGAAACACTCAAACGTACTGATATTTCCAGCCTCCACACGCTGCAGAGAAGACAAACCCTTTAGACGGAGTGCTTCTCTGGGAAAATTGATCGCTGAAGGAGGCGCAAAAAAAATCGTTCCTATCAAACTGACCGGATTGCCCTATAAAGGCGGATTTTTTCCTATCTGGTTCAAGCGCGTCGATGTTTACTTCGGTGAACCGATCTCCCCCGAGGATATTGGATCCTCCCAGTCAAAAGAAGATTGTGTGAATATTGTCGATTCAATTTTCCAACGAATTGAGAGTCTGAGCCATTCCGCTATCGCTGATCATGCGTGAAGTATGGTCACTTTACCTCTCTGATCAACCACACCTAATATACCCAACCGTCGTTTAAAATTGTAACAATCAGCGCTTTGATTTGCGTATTTTATTTGATTTAAATTGAGATACAAATTTTGAAAGGATTATCATGTCTTTAAGTCGAAAAACTATCATTCCGTTTATAATTTCAACAATTTCCATCCTGACAGCCTCGACCATCACCGTCAATGGTGGAATTTCAGAATTGAACCTTGTGCAAAGTGATGAGGTCACTCTGAATTGTTCAGTTGAACTTGGCGATCTTGAGCTGCAACCTATCTCTACGAACGAGGGTGAATTTACCCGAATTTCACTCGAGGGATACCACCGCTCACTGATCGTTGGAGATCCCGAGTTGCCAGAACTTCATCAGTTGATCAGTATTCCCTACGACGCCGTTCCGCGGATTGAGATAATTTCAGACCACTATACGGATTACACACTTTCGGATATGGGAATTACGGTGCCGCTCTACCCCGCCCAGGCCTCCCTATCGAAGAGTCAAAATCCCGAAGATTTGCACTTTGCCCAAAATAAGCAAGTTTATGCGTTGAATTCATTCCTCGAGCGCGATGAGGTTTCCGTTGAAATAAATGGCTTTTTGCGCGGTGTCCGGATTGCGAATCTTATAATCCGCCCTGTTGAATATAATCCTGTCGCCGGTCTTGTACGTATCCATAGTGAATTGGACCTACGGGTTCATTTTGATAACGCTGATATTCAAGGTACTGAAGAAGCATCAGCCAGATTATATTCACCAGTTTTCGAACCGATCTACAGCATGCTGCCTAATTATGATCCAGCCCAAAGCAGGACCGACCTCGTTGGCAATCCCATCACTTTTGTCATTGTAGCAAATTCGATGTTCGAAGGACAGCTTGATGCATTTATCGACTGGAAAACACAGCAGGGATACACCGTCATAACAGGATACACGAACGAGGTTGGATCATCAACATCGGCCATTAAAGCATTTATTCAGGATTTATACGAAAACCCCGCTGAAGGTGTTGCAGCACCATCCTTTGTATTGTTTGTAGGCGATGTGGCTCAACTGCCAACCTGGAATGGCAATACAGGAGGTCACGTGACCGATTCAAAATATTGCGAATTCACAAATGACTACATGCCAGAAATTTACTTTGGGCGTTTTTCAGCTGCCAATACTTCACAATTGCAGGCCATCCTCGATAAAACTCTCGAATACGAACAATATACGATGCCGGACCCATCTTATCTTGGTGAAGTTGTCATGATCGCCGGAATGGACAGCTCACACGGGGCAACCTGGGGGAACGGGCAGATTAATTACGGTACCAGCAATTATTTTAACGACAGTCACGGAATCTACTCCTATACTTACCTTTGGCCCAATTCCGGCAGCAACAGTGGAAATATTGTTACGAATATTTCAGAGGGGGTTGGATATGCCAATTACACGGCTCATGGAAGCCAGACCAGCTGGGCAGACCCGAGCTTTACGATCAGTAACATCAACAGTTTGCAGAATCAGGATGAATATCCTTTGGTTGTGGGCAATTGCTGCCTGACCAATGCTTTCGATACGGGGACCTGCTTTGGCGAAGCTTGGCTCAGAGCCGAGAATAAGGGTGCAATCGGCTACATTGGTGGTTCCAATAATACGTATTGGGATGAAGATTACTGGTGGGGGGTTGGCAGCGGATCAGTTGTTTCGAACCCCACTTACGGATCTACCGGACCCGGAGCTTATGATGGTGTCTTTCATGACCATGGTGAGGCGGAAAGTGAATGGTATGTCACCAGTTATGCCATGATCATGGCCGGTAATCTGGCCGTTGTACAGGCTGGCGGCAATATGAATTACTACTGGGAGATCTACCAACTCATGGGTGATCCTTCCCTATCTGCCTATATGGGAGTTCCCACGGACAATACCGTCGATTATATTCCCATACTTCAGATTGGGCTCGACACTTTTACCATAACAGCTGAACCCTATTCTTATGTTGGTCTGGCGATGGATGGTGTCCTTTACGGCGCTGGGCAGGTGGATGAAAGCGGAGCTCTCGAGCTGACCATTGAACCCATTATGACTGCGGGTACAGCCACTGTAACGGTAACAAAACAGAATCGGGTTCCTTTTGTGGGAGCACTGGAAGTCGGCAATGCAGAAGGACCCTATATCGTGATGGAGGATCTGCTGGTTATTTCCGACTCCAATGGAAACGGAGATATCGATTACGGTGAATCCATCCAGGCAACCCTCTGTGCACAGAATCTGGGCAATGAAGCGGCAATAAATGTGACGGCAACCGTGCTCTGCGATGCCCCCTATATCATCCTCACGGATGCTTCGGCAAGCTTTGGTGATATAGAGCCTGAGGCCATCGCCTTCAGCAGCGACGGGATCAGTTTTGACGTTTCCAATCAAACCCCTGATGGTCATCCGGTTGTACTCACTGTGGATTTTTCCAGCAATACCGACAGCTGGAGCAGTAATTTTTCATTCACAGTTAATGCTTATTGCGTCACGGGTGATGTGAATGCGGATTGGGAAATCAATGTTCTTGATGTGATACGAGCCGTTAATATCATATTGCATTCCGGGGATGACCCGACCGAGCTTGAACTATGTTCGGCCGACACAAATGGTGACGGTATTATCAATATTCTGGACGTTATTGGCATGATCAACATTATCGTCGGTAATTAACTTTTTTCTCTCTGTTGCAGGCAGCGGTCCTGGGTGATTCTAACTTCGTGCTGACTGCCTGCATCCCCTCACTTTCTAAATTCATTTCTTGGTTATAACTCCCCTTTGTCCAAATTTCCTCTTTCAGATTACCCTCAAAATGGTACGATATTCAAACGATATCACAATGTAATTGCAGTTTGCTGTCAGTTATGGAATCAACTAAATTTGGCTGTCTGTGAAAGTATATTTAACAAGAAAAGATGAATTGTCAAAATCACCCTGGGCATCTTCAAAGATCTGCACATGTATAAATTAATCCTATTAGCCGCTGGAGGAGCAATTGGGACTATCGGACGCTATGCCGTATCGGGTATTGCTCAGAAACATCTTGGTGCATCCTTTCCCTACGGGACTCTGGCTGTCAATCTTACCGGATCACTCCTGATTGGTCTGCTTTGGGGACTTTTCGATTTTTATAACTTGTCTTCCGGTGCAAGGATTTTCCTTTTTATCGGTATTCTGGGAAGCTTTACAACATTTTCCACTTTTATGCTTGAATCTCTGAACAGCTTCAGGGATGGCGAGATCGTCTCTGCAGTAGTTAATATTCTCGCCAATAATGTGCTGGGACTTATTTTCGTATTTTTTGGCTTTGTTGCGATGCGGGGCTTCATTAGTTGGATAAGGTAATACTATGAAAAAAGATAGAGCCGGACAACTCTTGCGAATATACCTGGATGAAGACGACAGATATGAAGGGAAGACGCTATGCGAAGCTATTCTAAATAAAGCCAGGGAACTTGGCATCGCAGGTGCAACGGTATTGAGAGGTCTCATGGGATACGGTGCTCAAAGTCAGATCCATACACGCAAAATACTTCGCTTATCAGAAGGAATGCCCCTAGTTATCGAGATTGTCGATCGAGCAGATAAAATCGAAAGTATTTTACCATTTCTCGACGAAGTCTTGGAAGAGGGGCTGATCACTTTAGAAAATGTTCGTGTGATCAAATATCGGCACGATTTCGACACAACATCGGATTGAATTAAAATGGAATGGTATGTCCCAATAACCATGCTGCCCGGAATCGGTTTGATCATTTTGTCAACATCAAATTTGTTAATCGCCTTGAACAATGAGATCAAAGAGCTGAATCAGGATAAAAACAAATGCATCAGCATTATTCAATTAAAGATGGTTCAGTTGAAACGTCTGAATCTGGCATTGATGGGCCAGTACATCTGTATTTTCCTGCTGGTTTTGGCCGGAGTCCTGGGAGGCAGCTCTGCTAAATTTAGAAATTCTATCGTTGTGTATGCAGTTGTTGCGGGCAGTATTATCTTATCCTTATCCATTGGTATATTGATCATTTATTCTTTAAAATCCCTCTCCATTCGCAGAAAACACCTGGCTCTCTAAGCTTGGTTAAAATCACGATATCCACCAATAACCATAGGTCAACCGCTGCTATCTCGGGAGCCAAGAGTGATTCTCGATACACTAACAGGAGGGTTTGAATGGATATGGAACCAAGTGTAAATTGTAGTGGTTGGGTAGTTGAAAGTTTACATAAGTTTGGCTTAATTCCGTCGGAAAAAAGTTGCCACCGCAGAGTGATTCTCTTCTTCCGAGAGAGCTAATCAACCCATAACGATCGTAAAATAGAGAAACATGCACAAAACACATTCCTTTCATATTCCCGTCATGGGCATCGGATTCACAATCGATACACCCCTGAAAGTAGCCCAATACGGCATCGATTCTGTCATTTCATTGGTAGATGATGTCCTACTTGAAAAATTAAGAAAACTCTATTGCGGCCGTTACAAATTACCCTTTCAGGAGATTTCAGAGGATTGCGAGGATTTCCGGGCAAAACGGATAACGTCATATCTTAATATGATCAATCGCCTCGCTGAGAAGAAATTTGCAGCATTGAAAAAATCAGCAATTGACATGAGTGCTGATTTCAAGGAATATCTTCAACTCCTGCCTGATGGTTCAAAATTGAAGGAGGAGTTCAAACAAGCCAGTTCTAAAGTTTTACATTTTGAGGAAATTGCCACCTGGATTAAGAATTATTTATCCATGGGCAGCATAGATGTTAACATCATGACCAAAGTCGATAAAGATAATTATCGGGATGGTGAAAAATTACCCGTTGAATATAATGATGCGCATGCTGCTCTCAGAGGCTATGCCAATTCGGAACTGAATTCATCCATCGTCCTCTCAGCCGGAATGAATCCGAGACTGTACGGCTACATAGAAAATTTTGAAGATTTCTACCCTGATCGTGATGGACTTATTAAAAAGAAGATCATCCTTAAAGTCAGTGATTACCGCTCGGCATTCATCCAGGGTAAATTCCTGGCAAAAAAAGGACTTTGGGTTTCAGAATATCGCATCGAATCCGGATTAAATTGTGGTGGGCATTCCTTCCCCACGGATGGTTTTCTGCTGGGTCCTGTTTTGGCTGAATTCAGAGACAAGCGAGATGAGTTAAGAGAAACAATCTGTAAGATCTTTGTAAAGGCACTTGCCCTGAGAAAACGCTGTATCCCAGAAAACACTCCCGCTTTACGCATCACAGCTCAAGGCGGTGTTGGTACGGCCGAAGAACATCAATTTCTACTCGAACACTATGAGCTGGATTCAGTTGGCTGGGCAACGCCATTTCTTCTGGTTCCCGAGGCTACGACCGTTGATGAAGAAACCATTCAAAAATTGATCAACGCCAGGGAAGATGACCTGTACTTGAGCAACACTTCACCCCTGGGAGTCCCCTTTAACAGTCTGAGGGGCAATACCAAAGATGATGAAAAGTTATCTTACATCGCCAAAAACAGACCCGGGAGCCCGTGTCCGAAAAATTATGTTGCCTTAAATAATGAATTCACAAAAAAGAGTATCTGCACAGCATCGCGTCAATACCAATACCTGAAAATTAAAGAATTGGAATCTCAAAGTTTGCCGCCGGATGAATTCCAGAAAAAATATAATCAGATCATTGACAAGTCCTGCCTTTGTGTAGGCTTGGGCACATCTGCATTAATCGCTAATGAGTTGGATACAAATGTTGAGGGTAGCGGTGTCTCCGTTTGCCCGGGACCTAATATGGCCTATTTTTCTAAAAAGATGAGCCTGAAGGAAATTATCGATCATATTTACGGACGTGCGAATGTCATTTCCCGCAGCGACAGACCTAATATGTTCATTAAGGAATTAGGCCTTTATCTCGATTATCTGAAAAACAGGATCGAAGAGACCAGGGATTCAATTTCACAAAAAACAGAAAAATACCTGCTGACTTTCAGTGAGAATTTACAGGACAGCATGGCATATTACGATAAGATTTTCAATGATCTAAAAGGTGTATTCGAGGATAAAAGAGCTGAAATTTTACGCGAATTGAATTCCGGAAAAGAAACAGTACAGACACTCAAACAGAAAATCAGGAGACTGGCCTTGAGACAACTCAGTGCCTGACCCTGGAATGAAAGATTTAATCCGTTGTGGCCTAATTTATTGTAACCCGGTAACTAATCGATCCGTTTATGCCGTTAAGTTGGCTGCCACTCACACTCTGCCACAGAGGTGTCCCAACGGCTAAAATCAGGCTGGATGATTCGTTTAGTTCAAGATTTAATTGAGCGAATCCGTCAAGAAACTTTCCCCCGCTGTTAGGTGCCTTTTCACCTTCCCACAAATCTGAAATTTCCTGTCTCATGGAGAGCTTAAGATATGGGAAAAAAGATTTAACCCAGGTTTACCAATAAGCGCAATGCAACATATTGTTACAAAT
>CAZIYQ010000054.1:0-14115 GCA_964543505.1 uncultured bacterium
CGGGTAGCTGGCTGAAAAGCGTACGAATATGTGTGAAAACGCCTGTATAAGTCACCGGGTTGGAACGGGGTGTTCTTCCTATTGGGGATTGATCGATACTGATAACTTTATCCAGATTCAGCAGGCCATCCATGGTCTTATAGGGCAGGGGTCTGCGCTTACTGTCGTAAAATTCCCGGGCAAGAATGGGATACAATGTCATATTGATGAGGGAAGATTTTCCCGAACCGGAAACGCCGGTAATACAAACCAGTTTGCCAAGAGGAAGGGTCAGATTCACATCTTTCAAATTGTGACCGCGCGCGCCCCTCAAGATAATTTTACGACCGTTTCCCCTGCGTCGTTTAGCGGAATACTCTATGGTTTTTACGCCTGATAAATATTGACCGGTTATTGAATTTTGGTTTTCTTCAATGGCCTGAGGCGGACCCTCTGCGACCACATGCCCGCCATGGATGCCAGCGCCCGGACCAATATCCAGTACCCAATCGGCCGAGCGGATGGTCTCCTCATCATGTTCGACCACAATTACCGTATTGCCCAAATCTCTGAGGTGATCAAGGGTCGCGATGAGGCGTTTGTTATCTCTCTGATGCAGACCTATCGAGGGTTCATCCAGAATGTAGAGCACACCCATAAGTTGAGAGCCGATCTGTGTGGCCAGCCGTATCCTTTGCGCCTCACCCCCGGAGAGCGTTCCGGCCGATCTGCTCAGCGTCAGATATTCCAGTCCCACATTGACTAAAAAACCGAGTCTTGCACGGATCTCTTTGATGATCTGCTCACCAATGACCTGTTGTCGATGGGTTAGGAAAATGGTCTCGAAAAATTCATGCAGGGAGCCAACCGTATCTTCAGTGAGTTCACTGATATTTTTCCGACCGACTTGCACGGCCAGACTGGCTTTTTTCAACCGCAAACCGTCACAGTCAGGACAAGGTTGTTTAGCCATGAATTTCTCAATCCAATCGCGCATCTGTGCAGAGCGGGTCTGCGTATAGCGCCTTTTGAGATTGGGAATGACGCCTTCAAAGCGACCCTTGTACTCACCGGTGAATCGTTCTGAGTTGTATTTCATTGTGATGGCCTCGTCAGACCTGGTTCCGTAAATGAGTACGTGATGCACCTGTTCGGAGAGCTCCCGCCAGGGTGTGGAAAATGAAAAATTATACTGCCGCGACAGGCTTTTTAAAATAGCACTATACCAACTACCCCGAGGCTGCTCACCAATAGGAACGATACAGCCCTGCAGGATGGATTTCGATTTATCCGGCACCACCAGATCGGGATCGATCGTCGTTTGAGATCCCAAACCATCACAACTGGGGCAGGCTCCAAATGGTGAGTTGAATGAAAACATCCGGGGGTTCAGTTCTTCGAATGAGATGTCACAGGTTGGGCAGGCGTAATGTTCACTGTAAAGGTGTTCATGATGGCCAATTTCGTCAACGATGACAAGACCTGCTCCGACTTTCAAGGCCAGTTCAACGGAGCCTGTCAGACGCTCTTTGATCGAGGGTCCTGCCACCAGACGGTCGATGACAACCTCAATATTATGTTTGACATTTTTTTTGAGGCTGTGTTTGTCGTTTACATTTTTTAATTTTCCATCAATCCGAATACGGATAAATCCTTCCTTACCTATGGAATTGATGACTTCTTTAAATTCGCCTTTCCGCCCTCGCACGACTGGAGCAAGAATTTGAAATTTCGTATTTTCCGAGAAAGCTAAAATCTGATCCACAATTTGTTGAACGGTCTGGCGCTCTACCGGTCCGCCGCATTGATAACAATACTGTATGCCGATGCGGGCAAAGAGCAATCTCATATAATCATAGATCTCAGTGATGGTACCAACGGTCGAGCGTGGATTGCGGCTGGTTGACTTTTGCTCGATTGAGATAGCCGGGGAGAGTCCCTCGATTTGATCGACATCGGGTTTTTCCATGAGTCCGAGGAACTGCCTAGCATACGAAGAAAGTGATTCTACATAGCGTCTTTGGCCCTCGGCATAGATGGTATCAAAGGCAAGGGAAGATTTACCGGAGCCGGATAATCCGGTAATCACAACCAGTTTGTTGCGCGGAATTTTGACATCGATGTTTTTTAAATTGTGCTCACGGGCACCCTTGACGTGTATAAATTCCTGCGGTGCGGTTGTAAATGATGTATTGTCGTTCATATGCAACAACTAAGCTATGGGGATTTGAAGCGGGTGACAAAATAAAATTTTCATAAAATACAGATCCTTTTTCACAATGGGAGCAGAATTCGAAACAAATGTCAGCGGTTATGGCTGATACAGATGCTAATAGCAAAAAAAAATCCGGCCAAAGCCGGATTTTTCATTTAAATTGATTTGGCCTTAATTGGTGTCGCTTAAGCTGAAATTGATGGCTTGACGGATCCAGACTCCAACCTTGCGGTCTCTCTGCATGGCAGGTTTAAATTTGGTTTTTTTAATGGCATCCATGGCTGCTTCATTCAAGCCGGTATTGGGTATCCCTTTATAGACGTAGATGTCGGTCACATCACCATTTTCATCTACAAAAAAATCCACGATCACCTTACCTTCGAGTCCTGCCTCCTGAGCGATATCGGGATAAATCGGGCGTATTTTTGTCCGGGGCACAGGCGGCTCATCATAGGGAATAAATTTAATTCTGGGACCGTCAGAGGGCGGTGGCGGAGCAGAATCCCATTCATCCAAATCATCGAATTCTGTATCTTCAATCGTTAGATCATCATCTAAAAATTCGTCATCCGAGGCTACCGGAATAGAAGGTCTTGACGGGGGTTCGGGAATTTTCATCTGCTCCGTTTCCGGAATATTGACATTCTCGATGATGAAGTCGTCGTTCGAGTGACCGATTTTTTGAGCTTCTCCAAGGAGTCGCGGAAATGCATAAAAGATTAGAGAAATACCAATAATTACATAGATAGCAATACTACGCAACCTGACTGGATATTTAATAATTAATGGGTCAATCCTCATTGATTATTTCCTCCTTTTCTCAGAGTAGCATAACTCAATCTTAAGGCATTTACCTCTCTCATTTCAGTGTGAATATCAGAGATCAGTTTCATAGGAGCATCTTGGTCCGCTTCCAAAGAGACTGTCATTTTCCCTTTCTTCTTGACCAGTTCTGCATAGAATAACTGACGCATCTTTTTTACAGGTACAACGTGGTCATTAATTGAGACTACCCCGTCTTTCCGGGCCCAAACATGTGTGATTTCACGCTTACTTTCCAGTTTCTGGATTTCCTGTGCCCGGGGTAACAGAACATCCAGACCGTCATATTCTCGCATCACAGTAGTAACCATGAAAAATATGAGCAGCATGAAAATAATATCAGGCATTGAAGCTGTAGGAATCTCGACTTTTGAGCGGGTTTTACGTTCTAGTTTCATGGACTCTATTCCGTTGGATTGGCAATTGAGATTTTCTTTGCCTTGGCCATTTTTAATTGATCGAGTACTTGCACATAAACATTATATTTTGTCTTTGGATGAGGTTGAACGGAAAATATCATTTTTTTATTGCGGGCAATGGCTTTCTCAGCAAAGCCTGAAATATCCCTTATTTTGAAGGGCTTATTGTCGAGCAGCACTTTACCAGCCTGGTTGATCAAAATATTCGTGATATTTTCTTTCGGGATCTCGATTTCGGTCTGTCCGGGAGGCGGCAATACAATGTTAATTCCCTTATCCATGGACATGGTCGTTGTGAGCAGGAAGAAGATCAACAGCAGAAACGCTATATCTGCCATGGAAGAAGAGGGTATCTCCTGAGGTCCTCTGCGTTCTTTGATGATCATGAATTAGGCCTTATTATTTTTCAGCAAGAAATTTTTCTCTCAATGCAATTGTTAGCGAAGCAATACTCCGTTGAATGACAACAATCCGGTTATCAATCATATACATGACCCCGTTTTGGAGGATCTGTAAAAAGATACCGACGATGAGCCCGAAAGCTGTCGTCAGCAGGGCAATGGAAATACCGTCTGCAACAACTGCCGGAGAGATATCCTGTGCGGCTTTAATATCGTTAAAGGCCTTGATCATACCGACAACGGTTCCGAGAAATCCTAACATCGGTGCCGTCGTGATCATCAAAGATATCCAGCTCATATTTTTTTCCATGGAGGCCATTTCAATGGCTCCGGCATTATCCAGGGCATCCTCTGCTTCTTCAACACTCCGATGCGCTCTTTCCAGTGCACTGAGTAAAATATTTGCTACGGGGCCTTTGGCATCTTCACATTTGGTAATGGCTGCATCAATGCCTTCTGACATGACTGTTTCCGACACATCATTTGCAAAGGGTTCACCGGTGCTCATCCCGCCGATCATGTGCGCAAAACGCTCCAGAACGAAGATGAGTCCAATCAAGGCTGCGATGAGAATGGGCCACATGAAAGGACCCCCGTTTAGAAACTGCTGTACCATAAGTAATTTTTTCCTTTCTAATATCTATCCACAATGAATATTCAAATTATTAGTCTAAATCTTGTCTCAAATCTCCCGATATTTTTAGCATGGAGGCAAGAACTAATTGGCTTCACTTATTTTTCAGAAATCAGGTCTCCGGCCTCCGTAAAATGTTTGAGTGCTTCCTGCACTTGAAGATCAGAGCCAATGATCGTCTTATACAAATATTTTTTACCCCAGTTTGCACCGGCAACTTCGGCTAGGATACGGTTTGAGAGAAAATCCCAATCCAATGTTAATTCCTCTTTGTCAAATTCAACTTCTTTATCCTGCAACCATGTAAAGAAAGCTTCTCTAACGTCAGCAGTCATTTCGTACGATTTTATAAATGAATCGTAATCTTGATATTTCGTATTAAGAGGATCTTTCAAGGTCTCGGCAAAATTGAACAATAATCTATCGGCACTCCATAGCACCTTGCGAGTGCTCTCCGTCAAATCCTGATCAGGCTTGTAATACAGATCGGGGGTGATACCACCTCCGCCATAAACGATTCTGCCGTGTTTGGTTTTAAATTGAGGTCTAGCTGACAGCGTAGAATCGCTGGCTTCACGGTTTTCTTCTCCAAGTTCTGAATAATAATCCTCAACTCCTTTATCATAGGGTCTCTGGATCAGTCTTCCACTGGGCGTGTAGTAACGGGCGATGGTGATGCGTGCGGCGGATCCATCCGAGAGTGAATACTGACGCTGAACCAATCCTTTACCAAAACTGGTTTCACCCACTACATAGGCGCGATCTAAATCCTGTAAAGCGCCTGTAACAATTTCACTGGCACTCGCAGAACCGCGGTTGATCAGAACGATGATGGGGTATTTCTTATGGGTTCCCCAGACATGTGCCCGGTGGACTTCATCGGAATCTTTAAGGCGTCCAAGCGTATATACGATGGTATCCCGGGAGGAAATGAAAAGATCTACAATGTTGACAGCCTGGTCAAGCAGCCCGCCGCCATTGTTGCGCAAGTCAAGCACCAGTTGTTTCATGCCCTCACCTTCAAGGTCGTTTAAGGCTTCTTCGACCTCTCGGGCCGTTGTACGGGCAAAGCGATTGACTTTAACATAGCCCGTGTTATCATTGATCATGAAATCCGCCAGTACACTGACGATGGGAATCTCATCACGGATCAGTGTGACCGCAAGAGGCTCCTCGAGTCCGGCACGTCGCACAGTAATATCTACTTTAGAACCTTTCGGCCCCCTCAGTTTTTTTATGACTTCTTGCTGTGTGATCTTGTAAGCGGATTCTCCATTGATCTTGGTGATCTTGTCCCCGGATTGTAATCCTGCACGATCGGAAGGAGTGCCCGGGATGGGCGATATGACGGTGATGTAATTGTCGAGAATTGCGAATTCAATTCCGATCCCTTCAAATTTACCATCGAACTGTTCCTGAATATTCTCCAGCTCATCTGACGAGATGAAGGTGGAATGCGGGTCCAGTCTGTCCAGTAAACCGATCATCGCACCTTCCATGAGATCGTCCATGTCGGGGGCTTCTACATAGTTCTGCTGTACGAGACTGATCAATTGGCTGAAAGTCTTCATTTTGCGGAAGACATCGTGGCCCTGATCTGATTTGAACCCATAAACGAGAACGACGATTATGAGTGTCAAAATAACATATTTTATTTTTTTCATAGGCATCAAATTTAATCCTTTATTTCTTGAATGGACAATGAAGAATCCACAACTTCGAATTATCACGCAATTTCTCTCGGGTCAGCCATAACTGATAATATTAATTTATGTTCCGATTCTCGTGAATACTTTACATGGCAATTCATACAAGTGTTTATTAACTATTCGTTCTATTTTTAATCATTGATTTGACAATTTTTACTGCCAAATCAGGTAACTCCGGAATGTTTTGTTGGAACGAATATGCTGCTATTTGGTTCACTCGACATTTCGCGCTTTGGTGGTTCGTTTTGAACCCTGTAATTTTTCTTTTGCCTGAAACCTGAATCTGTACAATTTGAATGACCGGACAGCAAACATCATTACTAAATACTAACCTTCCCCCTCTTGCCGAGAGAGTCCGGCCGGATAACCTGACCGAATTTATTGGTCAGCAGCGGCTGCTGGGGAGTAATAGTCTGCTGAACCGTGCCGTCGGAAACAACTCTCCCTTTTCATTGATATTTTGGGGTCCCCCCGGCAGCGGGAAAACCACCCTGGCCAAACTCATGGCCCGTGTTTTCAAGGTTCAGTATTTCGAGATCTCAGCTGTCTCCGCCGGGGTGAAGCTGGTGCGGGAGATCCTAACCAAAGCCAAAGCGGCCCTGCTTGGAGGCCAGCGTACGATTCTGTTCATTGACGAGATCCACCGTTTCAGCAAATCTCAGCAGGACGCCTTATTACACGGAGTGGAGAATGGTACGGTAATCCTCATCGGTGCCACCACCGAAAATCCCTCCTTCGAAGTTATCTCTCCACTGCTCTCCCGCTGCAAAGTCATTAAACTTGAAGCCTACAATTTGCCGGAATTGCAAGACATCCTGCACAGGGCCATCCAAAAGGATATTCTGCTCTCACAACTGAAACTGGAATTGAACGAAGAGGTCGAATCCCTGCTCATCGGCAGTTGTGGAGGAGATGTAAGGAAAATGCTGAATACGCTGGA
The DNA here is from genome assembly GCA_964543505.1 of uncultured bacterium. Lineage (GTDB taxonomy): Bacteria > Fidelibacterota > Marinisomatia > SCGC-AAA003-L08 > JACNLC01 > JAADGM01. The sequence goes on from CAZIYQ010000054.1 coordinate 7,120, forward strand.
GCTGGCCATTTCCCTGCACTCGCCGGGAGAACTACCCGTCAGATTAACCCAATCTGATATCCGCGAAGCCCTGCAGAGCAAAAACATCATCTATGACAAGGCCGGAGATTATCATTATGACACCATCTCGGCACTGATCAAATCGGTTCGCGGTTCCGACCCCGATGCAGCCATTTACTGGCTTGCGGTAATGCTGGCAGGTGGAGAGAAACCCGAATTTATCGCCCGCCGGCTTATCATTCTGGCCTCGGAAGATATTGGCAATGCGGACCCCTATGCTCTCGTGCTCACCAATGCCTGTATGCAGACGGTGCATTCGGTGGGACCTCCGGAGAGCGATATTGTGCTGGCCCAGGTCATAACTTATCTCGCTGGTGCGCCCAAGAGCAATGCAGCCCACGCCGCTCTGCGGAAAGCCAAAGAATACGTGCAGGAAAAAGGAGCCGGAGTGGTTCCCCTGCATTTACGGAATGCCCCGACGAAGCTCATGAAATCCATGGATTACGGGAAAAATTATGATTACCCCCATTCACACGATGTGCATTTCGTAAAGGAAAATTATTTCCCTTCGGAGATCAAAGAGCGACCTTCTTTTTACAAGCCCACCGACCAGGGCCGCGAAAAATTCCTCAAAGACAGACTCTCCGCATTATGGAAGGATCGCTTCAAGTGAACACAGGCAAAAGGCTAATCCTTCCCCTGCTGGCTCTGGTGCTGTTGTTGGCCGCGGATGAAACCAGCACAGTGGACAATCGCCTGAAAATCAAGAATGCGGATGTCTTCACCTATTCAACGGAAGACAGCCTGGTGGTGCAGCGTTTTCAGGGCAATGTTGTATTCGAGAGGGGCAGCATGCATCTGTACACTGACGAGGCCAGCTACTTCAAAAGTGGCGATGAAATGCATCTCAGTGGCTTTGTCCGCATGACAGATCTCGAGGATACTTTAAACTGCAAAAATCTCATTTACTATAACGCCAGCGGACTCCTGAAAGCGCGCGATAGTGTGGTTTTCCAACAAGCCAATCAGATCATCACCTGTGACTCTCTGAATTACTGGACCGAGATTGATTCCGGCCGCGCCTACAGCAATGTGACCATGCAACAGACCGGGAGAAACGTTACGACGGATTCCTTCTCATACAAGAAAACCCACGGTTATCGAGGGACCTCTTTCTCAGCCACTGGCAATACACTTGTCATTGACGGGGATCGCATTATCAGTGCCCATGAGATTCGTTATGACGATGATAAACAAACACTCGATCTCGACAAAGAATGTTCACTGACGAGTCTTGATCAAGGAATGACGGGAGAGAATATCACGATCCAATATGCTGATTCAATTTTCAGGCATGTGGATATTGAGGGCTCTGGCTACGCTTATCATGACCTGAATGCCAAAACACGTCCCGGAGCGCGTACATTGAAAAATTTTCGGGACAACATGTCAGCCGGCAAGATGAGTGCTGAATTTGAGAATAATAAACTTTCGATCCTGAAACTCATTAAAATGGCCAGCACCGAATATCATGTAGTGCAGGATACCGTTCTCCAGGGTGTCAACTCCGCCACCGGTGACACTATTGTCGTGAATTTTGCAGAGGCAGAGATGGAGCGCATTCAGGTTTATGGTGGAGGTCGGGGGAATTTTGTACCCGAAGGTAATAACTCGCCGGTAAAAGACGAAATCATTTATCAGGCCGATTATCTGGATTATCATGTGAATGAACAGACCACCCTGCTGCAGAAATTGGCCAGTGTATCCTATCAGGGCATGGAGCTCACGGCCGGGGACATCCACGCTGACTGGAATAAAAACACACTCACGGCCAATCGGTGGCAGGACATCCTGCCCACGATTACCTCGGTCGGAAACGAACCCATGGCCGGTGAATTTATGGAATTCAATCTCATCACCAAACACGGCCGGGTCGTGAAAGGCAAAACACGCTTTAATGAAGGCAATTACTCCGGCAGCGAAGTCTATCGCGATGACCCGGATATCTATCATGTTACCGACAGCCGCTACAGCACCTGCGATCTGGAGCCTGCCCATTTTTATTTCAGCAGTAATGAAATGAAAATGATCCCCGATGACCGTGTGATTGCCAAACCTCTGATCCTGTATATTTATGATCTGCCCGTTTTTGGTGTGCCCTTTGCGGTCTTTCCCAATAAAGGCGGCGGCCGTCACAGCGGCTGGATCATGCCCAATTTCGGGACACGCCCCAGTGATGGGACTTTTTTTGAAGGCCTGGGATACTATTGGGCACCCAACGATTATCTGGACTGGAAAATGCGCCTGAATTTCAGAGATAAGCGGGGCATCGATCTAAACGGTTATTTAAATTACAAACTGCGTTATCAATTCAACGGCAGCCTCACCACTACGCTTTACAGGAATGTCACTGGCAACGAAATCGCCGATCTATTCACCCAAAAAGTAGATCAGCAATACAAGATCAACTGGTCCCACACACAGACCATCGATCCCACACAGCGACTCAGTATTTCTGCCAATTATGTCTCCAGCAACACCATCAATCAGGATTTCGGCTGGGACCTCTCCACCCGCCTCGATCAACGGCTGGAATCCCGGGTGAATTACTCCAAGACCTGGCCCGGAACAAAAAACTCGCTCTCTGTGAATCTTTCGGAAAGTTATGACCTGCTGGCAGCCTCGAAACGGCCGGATGAGCTGGGAAGATCTGTCGATGATATCTATGTGGAGCGGACCCGGAAAGTGCCGGGAATTTCCTTCCGGCATGGTCAGAGTCAGCTGTTTGGCAACGGGAAGAAATCCCGCTGGTACCATGGAATTTATTGGAGCAGTTCCAGTACACTGAACACCACCCAGAAAGTAGGGCTGGTAGCCGCTTCTGATTCTACCTGGCAGGATAGACGGGATTATGACAAAATCACGGGTATCAAGCACAGCCTGAGTCTGTCATCCCCTCAGACTCTGTTCGGCTGGCTGACACTGAACCCCAGCCTGCGGTTTACTGAGGACTGGGTTTTTAAATATCGCGAGGCGCAGCTTGATTCAGCCGGATATTTCGTCACCAACGACGGGGTCGTGGAATATCACGAAGTCGAAAAATTCCTGCCCCGGCACACCGGTTCCGTGACACTCTCCGCCAGCACTAAAATTTATGGTGTGATCCCTGCAGAAGTGGGCAGATTGCGGGCCATCCGTCATGTGCTAACGCCATCCCTGAGTTTTAACTGGATACCGGATTTCTCCAAATCCGTTTTGGGGCTGAACCCGGGCTATTTTCAGGAAGATGCCGCTGGTGAGAAATTCGACTACTTTACCGGGTCCTCTGCCGGTGCAACCCCCGGCAGAGAGTCAAAGACCATCGGCTTCGGTATTAACAATGAATTTCAAGTCAAAATGCAAAACGATGACGAGACCTATGATAAGTTGAACCTGTTGACCTGGCGCCTCAATTCCAGTTATAATGCCACCGCTGACAGCCTTAAATTTGCGGTGATCAGTTCTTCAGTGCGGGCCAATATTCCTGGCGGCTTGTCACTGGACCTCTCCATGACTCACGACCCCTACAAGCTAAAATTGGTGAATATCTCGGACAACCCCGGCTCGGAAAATTATCAATACAAACGCGTGAACCAGTTCAATGGTTTCCCCCGCTTGACCAGTCTCAGTGCAGGTACTAGTTTTCAGTTTACAGGAAAGCGGTTTAGCTCAGCAAATACGGCAGAAAAGGATACGCTTGCAGTTGTGGAAGATCTGGATGAACTGTACACCGACCGACTCGACAAACCCATCCCGAAACTGGGAAACAATTCTCTTTGGAAAGCGAATTTTTCCGTGCGCTATTCACTCACAAATAGAGTCTCGGGACCCGAGATCATCAGTGACAAGACCTTCTGGGTCAATCTGAAACTGGGTGTAAACCTAACGAAGGAATGGAGCCTGGATTACAGTGCCCGTATCGATCTCGACACCAATGAAATGGTCGACCATTCCTTTGATCTCTACCGGGAACTGCATTGCTGGGAATTCCGATTCCGATGGTGGCCATCGGGAGCAAGCAGCGGTTTCAGATTGCTGATCAATGTGAAGAACCCGGATTTAAAGGATATCAAACTAAAATCCACCGCTGGAAAATTCTCCGGCTTGTGGTAAGCGAATGAGCCTTACGATCCCGGCCTGTACAAAGACCAGACTCGGTGGATTTTAACATCTTGAAATAATAGCCTCATTGGCCAATTCATCGGCCCGCTCATTCTCAGGATGACCAGAGTGCCCCTTGACCCAATGCCAGGTGATGTGATGCCGCTGAACGGCCGCATCCAGCTGCTGCCAGAGATCCTTATTTTTCACCGGCTTTTTAGCGGCCGTCTTCCAGCCATTGCATTTCCAGTTGTGGATCCATTTGGAGATGCCGTTCTTCACATAACTTGAATCGGTGGTCACATCTACCTCACAAGGCTCTTTCAGGGCATCCAGAGCTCTGATCACGGCAGTGAGCTCCATGATGTTATTGGTCGTATTGGCCTCGCATCCCTTGAGCTCTTTTTGGGTTTCTCCATACTGCAGAATCGCTCCCCAACCACCGGGACCGGGATTGCCCTTGCAGGCACCGTCCGTATAGATCCGCACCGGCTTCATTGCTGATTGCCGTATTTGTTGTTCATCGAAGCCCCAGGCATGAGCGCCAATCCCCGCCTGCTCCAATGGGAACAGGTATCGAACTGTCTGACTGCTCTATTCTGAAGACTGTCGTAATCAACTTTTGCCCAGTAATTTCCTGAAGAATCCCGTGGAGATGGGTTCCGGTGTATAGCCAGCGGAGCGGATCAGCTCTGCCACGGTTTCCTCATCTGCTGACCCGGTGACATTCACTTTGTGTCCGGGGACATCTATTTTGATCTCCCCTATCTGTTCACTGGCCTCGAGAGCCTTGCGGATCTTACCCGCACAGCCTTCACAGGTCATGTCAGAAACTTTAAATTTGACCATATTCAATCTTCCACATAAAAATTTATTGAAGACTCCATTTCCAAAAAGCTCTTATCTGGCGATACGCATGGGCATCAGCTTCATTCCGCATTCCTCGCACTTCCCCGACTCGTCGTGACGGATATGACTGTGGGCAGCCATGGGACAGCCATAAAAATCAGCTTTTTCTGCTGAAGTGATGACAGCCGGAACCAGGTCCATACCACATTGCTCACATTTCCCCGGACCGTCATGATGAACCGCGCTGTGTTCAGGCATGGGGCAGGTGTAATAAACGAGACTTTCGTCATCAGACATGCTTCCGGTAGTGTCCATATGCATATCCCCCATTTCATCATGCATTCTATCAGCTGAGTGGTCAGCATGACTGTCGCTTTTGTTACAGGCAAAGCTTAAAAGTCCTAAGATTGCAATGATCGCTATTTTCTTCATTTTGTTTTCCTTTTTATTACTGAATTTACTTCCATAAGATGCTTTAGAATTAATACTATCCGATCCGGAAACCCTTAAAATTGTTCTTCCCCGCACCGTTAAATTCTGGTCATATGTCTTTTGCTGTGCCGGACCAGGGCATAAATTTACTTTCTCTGTGATATTGGGCACACGGTATTGCTAAATTTTCTCAAACCACATCAAGACACCAATGATCACAAATCCCGCTGCCGCAATTTTCTCTATAAACTCAGCCGGAATCCTAGCGTTCAGCCATTCACCCACCAGCACGGCAAGCCCTGTTAACACGGCAAATGCCAGCATGGCGCCAATAAAGATACCCCACCCCGAGAAGCCCTTACCTTTCAAGGCTAAAATGGCCAGCTGTGTCTTGTCTCCCAGTTCAGCCACAAATATTGTCCCGAATGCCAACCAGACTGCTTTCATTTCCCTCCTACTGTGAATTTTTCAAAAGTATCGCATTCTCATCTTGCAGATGTCACAAATTAATGCGGGTCTTCCACTACCGGGCAATGGGTTTGTGTACTGCCGTATCGATTCTACACTGCTGCTTCCCTTTTTTGGGGATCGCATTGTTTGCCCAATTGCCACAAGATCAGCGACGGAATAACCAGCCATTGCAGCAGAGGCAAAAGTCCCGTACCAAGAATGGGCAGGACAGGCATTTGCGAACTATACTGCCATCGGTCAAGACGAGTCGTTGCAAGCCATTCGAAAAAACCGTCAGGACCCCACCGATCACTCATCCGTTCAAAACGTTTACAGTTAGAAAAGAATAAGCCCTGTGCCGAATAAGGGAACAGGGCTTATCTGCTGAGTAAGCGGTGCAGCTTTGTTTTGGATTGCTCCCTCCCCCTTTATGTCATTTCGAACGCAGTGAGAAATCTTAAAACCCCAATTAGGATTTCTCCATCGTTGCCCCTCACATTCGTTCGAGGCGGGTTTACCCGACAGGCCGAAGTGCTGGCGGGCTCCCTCGAAATGACAGGGGGTCCTGGGGTTTTGACCTCACCCCTGCCTTCGGCAGACCCTCTCCTCAACAGGAAAGGGAAGACGCCTGCAGGGCGATATGCAGAGACATTGTCGCTGCATTCTAAAGAAGAACATCCTCGAAGGGGTTTATCAATCCGTGAGAATCAGTGATTCAGACAAAGGAAAACACATCACCACTACCAACCTCCATAAACCGTTGAAACGGTTTTGCATCTTGATCACCTCAACTGATCTCCCTTTAAATAACCCCGTGCTTCAGCGCGGGGTATTAGCGCACCCCCGAGCCGGGCTTTAGCCCAACATAAGCCATCCCTTTATGTCATTTCGAACGCAGTGAGAAATCTTAAAACCCCAATTAGGATTTCTCCATCGTTGCCCCTCACATTCGTTCGTGGCGGGCCCCTCGAAATGACAAGGGGTCCGGAAAACAAGATTGTATGTTAAACACGATGGATAAATAATTATATTGATAGATGGGTTCTCCATAATACATTTAATTGGATTATTAATGATTCTGTTGATTTAGTATGTTTTCCAATAGACTAACAAAAGTTGATATAC
>CAZIYQ010000055.1:0-13975 GCA_964543505.1 uncultured bacterium
CCAAAACTAACATTAATAAAATATTAAAAAACGGTAAAACCAGTAAATCTGACAAATATCTGCTTTACAAAATTAGCGGTGAAATCATGCTGGAAAAGGACTCTCTCGACGTGGCCTTTGATTATCTTCAAAAGGCCGCTGATTTTGCAAATACAGACAGCAAGCGCGCTTACATCTATGGAAAGTTGGTGAACCTGGCAGAGAATAATAAAGATTGGCCATCCGCTATCTATTTTCTAGAACAACTTCAAATGTTCTCTGCCAACGATCAGGTGAAGGAAGATGCAAAATTCAAATGGATTGAATATAATCGACAGATCGGGAATTACGATATCGTTCTCGAAGAACTTGACAATATGCTCATCGACAGTAATAACCAGAGACTCTACCTGACACTTGAGCTTGAACGGGCCAAAACCCTCATCGTAGGACGTGACCTCGTCAACGCCCGTGCAGCCCTGAATGACATATTGGCGAACAGAACCTACCAGCGCAAACCCAAAACTGCGGATGCCTGCTATCTTCTTGGTAAATTGGCCTTCACTGAAGATTTTGATCTTCCTCTTGCACTGACTTTTTTGGATAGTGTAAATAAGATCAGCACCCGCTCACATTTTAAAAAAGAAGTCCGCAGCCTGACCCAAAAAATTGAAAAATACCAAAACTTATTGGCTGAATTCGATTCTGTCTCCCTCGCCGGCAAAACCGATGAAGAGAATCCGCCTGATATTGAGCCTGAAACTGCCCCGGCTGATTCAACAGCACTCATACCCCGGGGATTACCCGGGGAACTTGCAGAAATCAAAACCCCAAGGACTGCCTCTCCCGATTCACTTTTATTTACAGTCTCAGAAATGTTGCTTTTTGAATTCCAGCAAAGCGACCGAGCACTTGGCTATTATGAAGAGCTGGTCAATGACTATCCTGACTCCAAATTTGTACCACAGTCTCTTTTTGTGCTACAGAATTTCTCACACGATGAGGAGAATCAATGGGGAGAAATTCTGCAGGAGAGATTCCCCACCTCAGTTTATGCAGTGGGCTTTAAAGATTCGACCTTCGCGGCGTCGAGTTTCGATCCGCTGGACAGTTTGCGCGATGCGGCCTGGTCACTCCTGCCGCAGTCGGCCGAGAAAGCGCGGGATGCTTTTCGGCAAATTACAGTGGAGAATAGCGACGGGCAGTCAGCTTACATTGCCGCCTATATCACGGATAATTACTTAAATGACCTCAATGAAGCCCTCCGTCTGTATCAGCAATTTCTCGAAGATTATCCCGATTCTGCTGAAATCCCTGTGGTAAACAAGCGTCTTGACGACATGCGTAAGGCCATAGAAGACAGACAAAATGCGGTAGTGGGAATGGTCGATCATTTCTATGACAAGCTCTCCATCAAATCTTCTGACAGCACTTTATTCGTCATCAATGCACCCGATACACTTCTGCTTGCAGCAAGATTGGATTCCCTTTCACTTCAGGTTGGACCCACCCATGAATTTGTATACCCGGGTGACCGGAATTTGTATCAAAAATCAGTGGTTGATTCTGTTCTTACCACGAATACTTTTGCCGAATTACAAATAACTGCAATTGACTCGTCGATGATCGTATCATCGCAAGTTGATACCATCCTGCAGGCAACCTGGCAGCAGGTGCTGGTGCTCTCCTCCGGGTCAGTAACACAAAATGTTCAATTCTCAAAAGATTCCCTACTGATCAGCATCATGGACAATACCCCACTGTACAATATCCATGAATTTGATACACAATTGTCGCTATTGTCTCCTGAAACTGAAATCGACAGTACTATCGTGGATTCCACAGCTATCCAACCTCTTAATGAGGAAACAAATAATCCCGCTATAATAGCAGACAGCTCTTTGGTCATTAATAGCACACAACCCGAAATATTGGATTCCATCCCGCCCGTGGTAGAAGCAATAATTCCGGAGCAGGATGTAATCGCTCCCAATATTCTGCCAATTGAGGCTGCGGTTGACAAAACAGTTCCAGCCGATGAAGTCCCTGCTGACACAATTGCCCGCGTTCAATTACCCGAAGCTGAAAGCGACGCTGAAGTGATGGGACAGCCTGATAGCACGGTTTATAAAGAGATAATGCTTGCAAAGTCCGAAGTGCTCCCGGCGGATACAACTGTCAGCATCCAATTACCCGTCGCTGAAGGCGATTCTACCCAAATCGATAAACCCGATAGCGCGACGGATATCGGCAAAATCGAACAAGGCTCCCCTGTCATCAAGAGCGACAGCACTATCAAAAATGTGGTCTCTGAAACCTCGGCGAAGTATTGGCGAAACTATCTCATTAAACCGGGAGATATTCTCACCAGTATCGCCAAATCGGAATATCATGACTATTCCCGATGGGTCGATATCTACGAGTGGAATCGTACAGAAATCGGGGACAATCCCAATCTGATCTATCCTTTTCATGATCTGCGCCTATTGACAAAGGAAGATGGCGAACACGAAATCGATCAGGGAAAATCAAGCTATCTCGTAAAAGCCGGTGAAACACTCTGGTCAATTGCCGGCACCGAATACCATGACCCCAGAGCATGGGTCATCCTCTATATAGACAATACGGATCAGATCGAAGAAAATGGCGGTGTTCTTTTCCCCGGCATGAAACTCATTATCCGAAATAATTTAAAATAGCAATGGTTCAGGAGAACTGCAGGGTCACATCAATCGAGAAGCGCTCCTCAACTCTCTGGGAGGCCAGTCTGTACTCTCCCGCCATCGTCTCCACCTGCAAGCCCGGTCAATTCATCAACGTTCTGCCATCACACAACTGGTCCAATGTGATGCGACGCCCAATGAGTATCGCAGGCATACAAAATGATGACTTCATAATTTTATTCAAAGTAATTGGTCCAGGGACATACTTGATGGAGCAATGGTGTGTTGGTGACAGCGTGGATTGCATCGGTCCCCTCGGAAACAGCTGGACAGATTTTGATGCTTTTGACCCTATTCTGGTCGGTGGTGGTGTGGGGCTCGCCCCCATACTTTATTTGTCACAGCATTTAAAAGCTGTCGAAATTCCCCATTTCCTCATAGCCGGCGCTCGTGAAGGCAGTGAACATTTTCTCTCTCCTTCACCGGAACAGGGTATCTGGCTAACTACGGACGATGGCAGTCTGGGAATACCTGGAAATATCGTTAATGGCTTAAAGCAACTGCTCACAAACCACAGAGAAAACTTAAATCCTAAAATATTCTGCTGTGGACCGCCGGCAATGAATCGTGCAATAGCTGAATTTGCAAGAGGCGCCGGCATCCCCTGTTCAATTTCTGTTGAGACCCTCATGGCTTGCGGTACTGGAATTTGTCAGGGTTGTGCGGTTGAGATGCAGGGTGTTCAATCCAACGAACCAACCTATCGAAACCATTTTACCCTGGCATGCCTCGATGGCCCTATTTTCCCGGCGGAGAAATTATACTGATGTTTCACTTTTCATTAAAAAATATCCAATTTAAGTCGCCAATCCTGGCGGCAAGCGGAACTTTCGGCTACGGTGATGAAGTTGCTGACCTCATAGATGTTAACCAACTGGGTGGAATCGTGACAAAATCTGTTACCCTGCATCCCAGAGAGGGCAATCCCCCTCCCCGCATCGCAGAGACCCCTTCGGGTATGCTGAACTCCATCGGTCTGGCAAATGTAGGCGTGGATACATTCATCCGTGAAAAACTCCCACTGCTCACTTCGTTGAAAATCCCTGTTTTTGTCAATATCGCCGGCAGCACTGAACGGGAATATCTGGAAACTCTCGAAAAGTTGGAGGTTTCTGCTTTTGCTTTTGCCGGCTACGAGATCAATATCTCATGCCCCAATGTTAAAAAGGGCGGGATGGCTTTTGGGATTGATCCGGTAACAACCGAGAGGCTCACGAGACGGTTGCGTCAGCAAACGGATAAATGCCTGATCATGAAGTTGAGCCCGAATGTCACCAGTATCGAAACCATTGCGGTAGCAGCCGAAGCCGGAGGTGCAGATGCCCTCAGTGCCATCAATACGGTCGTTGGCATGGGAGTCGATATCATTAATCGAACACCTCAATTAAGCACTGTTACAGGGGGACTCTCAGGTGCTGCCATAAAACCTATCGCCTTGGCGGATGTCTATAAAATTTCCCAGTCCGTTAAACTACCAATTATTGGGCTTGGAGGTATTACAAGTTTTCAGGATGTGATCGAATTCATCCTTGCCGGTGCTGATCTTGTAGAGGTCGGAACCATTAATTTTAAACAGCCTGCCTCCGGTCAAATCATGCGGAAAGAACTCGAAAACTGGTGCCGGCAAAACAAGATCTCGAATTTACATGATTTGAAGTCCGGGATGAAGCAGCTGTATAAGAAAAAATGAAATCACCCTGTCCCATCCGGCGATTGTTGGTTATTCCAGAAGCATATCAAGTGCGGACAATTAAATTGATTTTATTCATTTCAATAATATTTACTGTCGTTTTTACGTCCTGCACTCCTGCGCCGCGCTACGGGACTAGGCATCCGGCAAAGAAATCCACTTCACCTTCTGCTGCAAATTCATCAAAACCAAAAAAGACCCATAAAAAAATAATGACAGGGATTGCCTCTTATTATGGCACGGATTTTCATGGAAAACTCACGGCCAACGGAGAGGTTTATGATATGTATGGTTTGACGGCGGCTCACAAAACCCTGCCACTGAATACCATCATCAGAGTGACCAATCTTGATAATCATAAATCGCTAATCCTGCGTATCAATGACCGGGGACCCTATGTTGAGGGACGAATTCTGGATTGCTCCTACGGTGCTGCTAAAAAACTGGGTTACCTTCTGCAGGGGACTGCAAAAGTTCGCATTGAGGTTATTGAATGGGGTGATGACGAATATATGCAGCACAAATAACGAATCCACTGCTTCTTTATTAAGATTTACATTTCAAATATCATATTGCTGTCAGTCTGTCTGAAAAACAGACTAAAACTGTTCTATCAATTCTTTTGTTCGCCCTGGTATTCAAGCTTAAATTTTCGACTCTTTTATGAACAATAATTCCAACAAATGAGCGACCCAATCAGAAACCGGATATTGGTAACATTACTGGGCGTCCCTGGCATTCTGCTCCTGACATGGCTTGGGAAATACTGGTTTTCCTTGTTCATTTTGGTGGTCATGGTGATTGCTGTGTTTGAATGGAGACTTTTCGTAAGACCCCTGAAAGCAGAGCCCAATCTTTTGGTGCTGCTTACCGGTGTTTTTCTCCAGTTTATTAGTTTTACAAAATTTGCGTTGCTGAATCAATTTGAGATATTGCTGCTTGTCGGAATTGCATCAGCTCTTATTGAGTTGTTCAGAAATTCGGATTCACACACGATTAACATTTCTACAACTATGTTGGGCTTTGTCTGGATTGGCTTGTTTATCGGTGGGATGGCTCCGTTACGTTTTTATGAAGCAGGAGGCTATCAAATCGGCCTCGAACTCTCCATTGCCATGTTCGTTACCGTTTGGCTTTGTGACAGTGCAGCTTATATGCTGGGGTCCAAATTCGGGGTCAGGAAAATTTTACCCAAAGCCAGCCCCAATAAAACTTGGATGGGCTGTATCTCCGGTGTTGTGACATCCTTTGTGGTGATGCTGGCGTTTTATTATAACGGTTTTTTTAATGGCTTTATAAATCTTCGGGATGCCCTCGCATTGGCACTGATCTGCGGTGTTTTGGGACAACTTGGTGATTTTGCCGAATCCATGTTGAAAAGAGAAGCCGGCCTCAAGGATTCAGGAACTTTTTTGATGGGACATGGCGGCGTTTTGGATCGCTTTGATTCTCTGGCTTTTACAGCCCCACTGACGTTCATCTACGCAAAATATTTCATAACTTAACAAATGGGAACTCCATACATGCGAATAAAATATCTAATCTTTTTAGCAGTAATATTAATGTTATCCTGCGGAGGCAAATCCGACAGCTCATCAGACACCTCCTCAAACTGGGATCTCGATGCAAGCGGTATGCTGCCTGAAGATAACACCGGCGACTGGTTGATCATCCACGAGCTGAGTGATGCTGACAAAATTCACCCTCAAGTGTCAAATGGAGCGGATGCTCAATATATTGAAGCCGAGATCTTTGAGTCCCTTCTGAAACAGGATAATTATTCGCTCAAACTAAAACCGTGGATTGCAGCTGAAATGCCGGTAGTGTCCCCGGATCATCTCCAATATACCTTTAAATTACGCAAGGATGTCCATTTCTCTGATGGTGTGCCCCTCACAGGTGAAGATATTATATTCACGCTCAAGGCTTTGCGTAATCCGTTTTCAGACGATGCCTCTCTGCGAAATTATTACATTAATCTCGCAAAAGTTGAACTCGTTGATGGAGACCTGTACACGGTAAGGTTTACCTGTTCGGATGTTTATTTCAAACACGACATATTTATTGGCGAGCTCCAGATTTACCCGAAGCACTATTACGACCCTGATGGCATTATGGATCAATACTCCTTTGAAGACCTCGATAATCTCCTGAAAGAAACTTCAGAAAATGAGGATATGGATTTTTCGGAACTGCCTGCCTATAAGTTCGCTGACAGGTACAACTCCAAGGATTTGGGAAGAAAACCCTTGGGATCGGGTCCTTACAAACTGACAGAATGGATAACCGATGATAAACTGGTTCTCGAAAGGGATCCCAACTATTGGGGGATCGCCGCAGGTTTTAAAAATACGGGCTATGTCCAAAAAGAGATCCATAAAACCGTCAAGGATTTTGATGCAGCATTAATCGGTCTGAAAGCGGGTGATATTGATCTGATACGCAGTTTACCCCAGGATAAATATCAGAACCAGACAGATTCTAAAAAATTTACCGAAAATTTCAACAAAGAACTCTTTTATGTCCCATCGTACAGTTACCTTGGTTGGAACCAAAGAAATCCACTGTTTAAAAATAAGATGGTTCGCAGAGCCATGACTTATCTGTGTGATCGGGAGCAGATCATCGAATCTCTTTATTACGGTGAAGCCCAGATTGCAAAAACCAGCGTATATTTTAAACGCCCCGAATATAATGATTCCATACAACCCTGGCCCTATGACCCTGACCAGGCTCGAGAGATTCTCAAAGATCAGGGCTGGGAAGATACTGATGGAGACGGTATCCTTGATAAAACAATCGATGGCGTTCAGACACCTTTTAAATTCACTTTTCTTACCAACAATGGCAATGAAACCCGAAAACAGATTGGACTTATCATGGCAGAAAACATGCGCAAGGTGGGTATTGATGCAGATGTTCAAACCATGGAATGGTCTGTCTTTTTAAACAATGTCAGGGACCAGAAATTTGATGCGATTATTCTTGGTTGGGTCATGCCAATCTCCGATACAGACCCCTATCAGATTTTTCACTCATCCCAGGCAGTTGGTCGCGGTTCTAACAGCGTCAGTTTTAAAAATAAACGGGCTGATGAATTAATTGAATTGAATCGAAAAGAATTCGATCCGGAAAAACGGAAACAGTATATGTTGGAATTCCAGGAGATCCTGCACGAAGAACAGCCCTATACTTTTCTATACATTCCAAAATCAAACATCGTCTATCATAAACGCTTCAGGGGTACGACAGTCTTTCCTTTTCGCCCCGGGTATGATCCACTGGAGTGGTGGGTTCCTAAACAACTGCAGCGCTATTCGGAAAGTATGTGATCACGAACTGTTTGATTACTGATATGAACAATGTCATAAAAAGGGTAATACGACCTTGTATAGCGGCGATAGGCGAATTTTCTACCGATTTCATTAGCATTTTCCGGGAAACCTCCAAATGACCCAATATATCATTAAAAGAATCATGCTGATGATCCCGACGCTGTTTTTCATAACCGTGATCTCCTTTGGTATTTCCCGCTTGGCACCGGGTGACCCCGCCGAACTTAAGGCCGGTGTCGGCAGCAGTGGTGAGCTCTCCACCGGGTCAGGTAAAGACTTGAACGAGCGCATTATCAAACTCATCCGCAAGCAATGGAACCTCGATAAACCGCTCTTCTATTTCACCATCTTTGAGGATCAGGAAAAAGACAATCCCAAGCCCCCTTTGAGCAGACTTACATTTCATTTTAACGGAACACGCAATCAATATCATATCTGGACTGCCAATCTGTTGCATTTAGATTTCGGTAATTCCTTCCGGGACAATCAACCAGTGATCGAAAAATTGAGAGAACGTGTCCCTGTGACCCTAATGATCAGTCTGATCTCCATATTGATCTCCTATCTGATCGCAATTCCACTGGGGATTTATTCCGCCGTAAACAATCATTCCTTTTGGGAACGGCTCAGCACCTTTATTGTTTTCATGTTGTATTCACTTCCTACTTTCTGGATAGGTATTCTGCTCATCATTTTTCTGGGCGGCGGTGATTTTCTGACGGTCTTCCCCTATGCCGGCTTGCATTCAAACACCTATTCTGCTATGACCGCTTTTGAAAAATTCAGAGATCTTTCCTGGCATCTCGTTCTGCCTGTATTCACGATGACCTATGGGAGTTTTGCCTATCTGTCACGGCAAATGCGAACCGGCATGCTAGAGATCATCAGACAAGATTATATCAGAACAGCCCGGGCCAAAGGACTCAGTGAGAGATCGGTCATCCTGAAACATGCCCTGCGTAATTCTCTGATCCCCATTATTACTATCATGGCAACGCTTCTGCCTCTGTTGATTGGCGGCAGTGTTATTATCGAGACCATATTCTCAATCCCCGGAATGGGCTCCCTCGGTTTTGAAGCGATTACCGGCAGAGATTACCCCATCGTAATGGCCGTTTTCACTATTAGTGCTGTTCTCACCCTGTTCGGGATCCTCATATCGGATATTCTCTATTCCCTGGTTGATCCCCGCATAACTTTTTCCAGAAAGAACGGGTGATGGCGGTCGTGAAAGGACAGACCTATTATCAACTGGTAAAATCCCAGTATAAAAAGAACAAACTTGCAGTTGCGGGATTCTATATGGTGCTCGTTCTTTTCGCGATTGCCCTGACGGCGGATTTTGTTGCGAACGATAAACCCCTCTACTGCAAATATGAGGGCGGGCATTATTTCCCGGTTATGAGGGAATATCTGGTAAATTTTGGGATTGCCAAATGGCAGCCTGAATTTCTCAATATTGAATGGAAAGAACTGGAATTTGAATCCGTGATCTGGGCTCCTATACCCTATCGTCCTACCAATCTTGATTTTATGTCAAGATATAAAGGTCCGGGGGTAAACGGTCATTTGCTGGGGACTGATCAATTGGGCAGGGATGTTCTCTCCGGGATGATCCACGGGACCCGCATTGCCTTGCTGGTAGGTTTTGTATCCATGAGTATTGCTATAATGATTGGTATCATTTTAGGTGCTCTGGCCGGATATCTCGGAGGCATCGTCGATATCATCATTTTAAGGTTCATTGAGATCATGCTGACGATTCCCACTTTTTTCCTGATCATCACGGTAGTAGCCTTTTATCCTCAAGGCGGTATTTGGATGATCATGGTGGTTATCGGCGCTACCGGCTGGACCGGTATTGCCCGCTTTACGCGTGCAGAATTCCTGAAGATCAGAAATCAGGATTATGTGACGGCATCCATTGCCTTGGGGAATTCCAGCTACCGCACTATCTTCCGTCATGTTCTACCAAATGCAGTCGCACCGGTGATGGTAAGCGCAGCGTTTGGGATCGCCAGTGCCATATTAATTGAATCCAGCTTAAGTTTCCTGGGCTTTGGTGTTTCGGCGACGACGGTGAGCTGGGGTTCCATCCTCTCGGTTGCCAGGGGAGCGACCTATGCCTGGTGGCTGGCGGTTTTCCCGGGGTTGGCCATCTTTATTTCTGTGACAACTTATAATCTTGTGGGTGAGGGTTTGAGAGATGCCCTTGATCCGAGGTTGAAATAAAATTTAATTATGATGAAACTGTAAGGTAATAAATTCAATGTCTAATGCAATAAAACCTGAAAATGTGAAAGTCATTCTCGCAACGGACTGTGGTTCAACCACCACCAAAGCTATTTTAATTGAATGCGTTGATGGCGTTTATCACCAAACGCACAGAGGTGAATCCCCCACTACCGTTGAAGCTCCTTTTGAAGATGTGACAAAGGGAGTTTTGAATGCCATCACTGAACTCGAAGAATTGTCCGGTCGCAAAATGCTTGACGGTGAGACCATAATTCATCCGGCAAAGGGGAATACGGGCGTGGACATCTACATCTCCACCAGCTCTGCCGGCGGCGGATTACAAATGATGGTGGGCGGAGTTGTAAAAGGCATGACCGGTGAAAGCGCACAGCGGGCCGCATTGGGCGCCGGTGCGATCGTTATGGACGTACTGGCGGCAAACGATGGCCGACTCTACCACGAAAAAGTGAAACGCATCCGTCAGCTTAGACCTGATATGATCCTGCTGTCCGGCGGTATCGATGGTGGGACTATCTCTCATGTCGTTGAGCTGGCAGAAATTCTGGAAGCAGCCAATCCAAAACCCCGACTCGGAATCGGCTACAAACTGCCTGTGATCTATGCTGGCAATATAAAAGCCCGGGGCCCCATAGAAGAACGTCTTGCTGACAAAACGGATCTTACCATGGTTGAGAATATCCGCCCGACCCTTGAGATTGAAAATCTACAACCCAGCCGGGATAAAATTCATGACCTGTTCATGGAACATGTCATGGCCCAGGCACCCGGATATAAAAAGTTGATGAGCTGGACTGACGCCCCCATCATGCCCACACCGGGCGCAGTTGGTGAGATCATCCAGAGAATTGCCGATGTTGAGGATATCTCTGTTGTGGGAGTGGATATTGGCGGAGCTACAACGGATGTCTTCTCTGTTTTTGAAAAACAATTTAACCGCACAGTCAGCGCTAATCTTGGGATGAGTTATTCGGTTTGTAATGTGTTGGCGGCAGCAGGAATTTCTAATGTTCTGCGCTGGACTCCCTTCGATATCGATACGGATGAACTCACCAATCGCATCGCGAATAAAATGATCCGGCCGACGACAATTCCGCAAACGCTCGGTGCCCTGAAAATGGAACAGGCCATCGCTCGTGAAGCGTTAAGGCTCTCGTTCGAGCAGCACAAACAATTTGCCGTGAGTCTGAAGGGAGTCCAGAAAGAACGCACCATCTCAGATGCTTTCGAACAAAGCGGTGCTGGTGCAACCCTGGTTAATCTGATGAACCTTGATTTACTGGTGGGTTCCGGAGGTGTATTATCCCATGCTCCCAGACGTCACCAGGCTGCTCGAATGCTCGTTGATGCCTTTTTACCTGAAGGTATCACGCAACTTGCAGTGGATTCCATCTTCATGATGCCGCAACTCGGGGTCTTATCGACTGTGCATGCAAAAGCAGCTTTGGAAGTTTTTGAAAAAGATTGCCTGATTCATCTCGGTGCCTGTATTGCACCGGTGGGTCCACAAAAACCAAAAAAGCCGGTGATGACCTATAGACTCACTCTCCCTGATGATCAGGTAGTGAGTGGTGAACTAATGCCAGGCGAAATAAAAATGATTCCTGCCCCTCACGAACCTATCAAAGCACTCCTCACGCCAGGGAAAGGGCTTGACCTCGGTCAGGGGAAAAACCAACAGGTCGAAAGTATCATTTACGGAGGTGTCGTGGGCATTCTGCTTGACGGCAGAGGCCGCAAACCTTTCTCCATCCCCGAAGATTCAAATGAGCGGGTCAAAAAATTACTGGAGTGGTCTGAAGCAACCCATGAATATCCACAGAAGAAAGGAGCCTGAGCATGTCTAAAACCTATACACCGGGACTGAAAATATTAGCTCACACGACTGTGAAAAAAGTACGCCAATTGCCCCTGAAAGGCAAAGTCCACAAAAAAGTGAACGATATGGTTGATCCCGATACAATAGTGGCCTCAACTTCCATTCCAGGCAATATACAAATGGTAAACGTTGCCCAGCTGTTAAATATCGAACCTGATACCGTATCTGCTTCAATGAAATGTAAAATTGATGAATCCCTTAAAAAGGGCCAGATCATCGCTGAAAACAATGGTATTTTCGGGTTGTTTAAGAGTTCTGTTAAATCTCCGATAGATGGCAACCTGGCAAACGTATCCGATATTACCGGACAAGTGATACTATCCGAGCCGCCTGTCCCCATTGAGGTTGATGCCTATACATCTGGGAAAGTGGTTGATATCCTGCCCGAAGAAGGTCTCGTCATCGAAACGAATGCAGCCTTAATTCAGGGAATTCTGGGGATCGGAGGTGAAAGTCGGGGAATTATTGAAGTCGTTGCAGACTCTCCGGCCGATGAACTGAAAGCCGAACTGCTGAAGGATTCACACAAAGCTAAAATTCTCGTAGGCGGAGCATTCATTTCTTACGATACATTTCGTAAAGCCCAAGCCATCGGAGTCGCTGCCATTGTGGTAGGCGGTTTCAATTATACCGACCTTTCAAAACTGCTGGGCTACCCGCTGGGCGTTGCTATTACCGGGTCCGAAGAGCTGGGGACTTCCCTGATCATCACCGAAGGTTTCGGCTGTATTACGATGGCGCAAAGAACTTATAATCTACTAAAAAAACATAACGGCCAATTCGCCGCAGTGAATGGCGCCACCCAGATTCGGGCCGGGGTGATCCGCCCGGAGGTTCTTGTTCCTCTGCCCGTAAGTGACGAAAAACCTACCGTCATGGATGATACCGACCTAGCTATTTCAAAAGGCACAACCGTACGAGTGATCCGCTCCCCTCGTTTCGGTGAAGTTGGGAATGTCATCGACCTGCCTGCTCCCCTCACGAAAATGGAATCTGAAACCATGGTGAGGGTTGCCGAGATCAAATTTAAAGACGGAGCAGTTCAGACAATACCCAGGGCAAATCTTGAGATTATCGTCATGGATGATTAGCCCGCTTACACTGAAACCATTTTAATTCAGGATGCAAGCCCGTCACAATTCCATATACATAATGACTCTATGAAAAACGCTCCCATCGCAACTCCCGAAGAATTGGTTGCCTTGACTAACTTTGCGAAACGGGTTGTTGATCATGGCTTTTCTGTCCCCATGATCTTTTTCCTCGAAGCCGCAAAATATATGTCTTTCATCGGCAGCCAATTGATGGTATTCTTTGGACCCATGGTCACCGCCCTGATCAATTCGGACAAATATTACAAAATGGCCACACTGCTGGAAGAGCGGCGAAATGTGGAATTCATCATCACAGAGATTGAGCGTCTTGAAGCCGAAAAGAAGAAACAGCAGGATCATTGAATTTTATCTATTCGGCCAGCCCCTGAAGGAGAGCATATAATTTATTTTCTGGTCAAAGTCACTCTTACAACGATTATCATTGTGTTGATATCCATTATTTCTAAACGATCTACCTTAGTGGGCGCAATCCTGGCATCCGTACCATTGATCTCGGTATTGGCTATGTTCTGGCTTTACTTCGACACCAGGGATACAGCCCGGGTCCGTCTTCTCGCTGAGAATATCTTCTGGCTGGTGTTACCCTCATTGGCCTTATTCGTTTCGTTGCCACTACTGCTGAAGCGAGGAGTGAATTTTTACTTGAGTATGGGAATATCTATCGGAATAACGATCAGTTGTTATTTTCTGATGATTTTTATCCTAAAACATTTTGGCATAAACTTGTAATTCCTCTTAGCCAGCCCCCAGCTGCAACAAAATTTAGTTGTTGTGCCTGCCCTATTTAAAACAGTTTACTCATTCGTTCTGGTACAGCGCTATAATTTAGTCTATTTTTCAATTATTTATTTTGTGAATTAGACTTATGTTTTCTAATTTTCACCCCAACCGAACTGCTCAAGTTTGTCGAATTAACCACAATAAAAGAGGGAATATGAAGATACCTACTGCACGTTTCTTATTGCTATTTTTACTATTTGGTGCTGTGATGTTTGCCCAAA
>CAZIYQ010000056.1:0-13917 GCA_964543505.1 uncultured bacterium
CCGGAAGTTGATATTTATCTCCAGCATTATGACAATCAGGGGGACCAGACTTTTCAGGATGACGGTCTTTTGATCTGTGACGCCGAGAACACACAGCTCAGTCCGCTGATCCGACCCGATGGATCCGGGGGGGCATTGATGCTCTGGAGCGACTGGCGTAGCGGCAGTCAGGGCCTCTATGCCCAACACGTAGATGAAACTGAAGGCATAACGCTTCAGGAAAACGGTGTGGAACTCTATTTTGGAATCGATGGCAACGGTGTCACACCACAATCCCTCTATCTGGGGAATAATAGTACACTGCTCTATTGGACCGATTATCGTTTCGGCGGATCCAATCCCGTCATTTATGGACAGATCATTGATGATAGTTATGATGTCTTCGATGCCAGTAACGGCACAATCCTGGGCACACAGGGGATCTATCAGAACACCCCTCACGCGACACTAATTGGCGACCATATCTTCCTGGATTATAAAACGAAAGATCAGTGGGGAAATCTCCTGCAATATTATCACATCTTTGATCTGAACCTGAATTTGTTAAGTGACCCCGCCGGAACTCCTGTTTATGTTGCCGCATGGCAATTCAATCAGGAATACTCGGTGCTTTTGACCGGAGAAGACGACTTTGTCTATTTAGCTTACTCGGATATGAGACTCTTCGATTATGAGGTCTATGTTCAAAAATATGATCAAGACGGGGTACCCCAGTGGACTGACGGTGGGGTCCAACTAGCCGAATTGGGTGGGACAGACGATATCGTGAAAGATATTGAGGCTTTTCCCGGTGGCGGCTGTATCGTGGTTTGGCAGGGTGGTTCCTGGGAGGATCAAAACGTGTATGCACAGGCGATAACTTCCCAAGGGAATATTGCTGATGGATGGCCATCAAATGGATACGAAATATCAGGAGAGTTAAATAATCAGACGAACCCTCTATCGGCCCGAACCAATGACGGAATTCTCATTGCCTGGAAGGACAGCCGTAATGCCAATGCTGATATTTTTGCTCAATATGTTGGTTTTTCAGGCGAGGTTCTCGGTACGTTGGGCGGATTTGGTGTTTCTGTCAAAGAGCAGGACCAACAGGATGTATCGCTGTCTTATAATCCCGTTGAAAATGAGGTGCTGTTGTGCTGGGAAGATTATGAAAATGGATTGGATTTTGATGTTAATTGTTCGGCTTTTGATCCTGCCTCTGTGACCATTGACACAGAATTTCCCGTGTCAAACATAGCCGACAGCAATGAAAACAACCCTTTTGTCTATACGAGTCTGGACGGCACCTACATGATCGCTTGGGAAGATACACGGGAAAGTACAACCAAGGATATCTATTATCAGGAATTCAAAAATGGCAGTCCGGTCTTTGCTGATAACGGGATTTATGTTGTGCACACCGATTTCAAACAGGAGAATCCCGGGATCGGCCTCATGAATGCAACGAATAATTCTTACCTGATCTACTGGGACGATTCCCGCAGTTCCGGCAAGGAGGATCTGATCAATATTTATGTACAATCTCGTACGTTCGCTCAAAGTGATTGCGGTTCAATGGATCCGAATTTTGATAATCTTGTTGACATACTCGATGTGGTTATGACGGTGGGTTATATCATGGGAACCCAGGTATTCTCGCCAGATCAGATCTGTGCCTCCGACGCTAACAGTGACGGGGTTGTCGATATTCTGGATGTTGTATTAACGGTGAACTTTATCGTCAATGGTGGGGCTGAATGAGGATATTCCTGTTGATATGCTTGCTGGGCTTTTCAGTTGCCTCTGCACAGCTCATTGATCGTTGGCATACCTACGACGAGATTCAGCAGCAACTCGAGGACTGGGATTCTGAATTTGGCTCGAATCCGGAACCTTCACCCGGTTACCCCGGTAGCGGGATCATCTATCATTACGAAGAAATAGGCCGGTCAACACAGGATAATATTCCTTTCTGGGGGGTTCGCCTTTCTTATAATGCTGACGTCAAGGAAGATGAACCGCGCATATTATTTCTCGGACAATGCCACGCTGAAGAGATCTATGGTGTGGAGACCACGATGGAACTGATCAATATGTTCCTGCATCCTGAACAGCATGTTGGTACGATGTACTATCAGTACATGCGAGCTCTGTTGCAATCGGCTGAAGTTTGGGTGGTGCCGACTTATAATCCTGAAGGTTTGCGGGTTGTGCACGGCTATAATGACGATGGCGACTGGATACAGGATGTGGCCTATCGGAAAGATAAACGGGATGTGAATCAAAACGGAGTGTTTGACTACGTCCAGGGTTCAGGGAATGACTCAGATGGCGTGGATTTGAACCGGAATTACGATTTCAATTGGATTTTTGGGGATGGCCTTTGGGAACCGGACCCGGGTGGTGGCAATCCCAGTTATTTTGCCCATTATGATTATTATCGGGGTAGTGCGCCCTTTTCCGAAACAGAGACACAGGCCATCAGGGATTTTGCCGAAGCGCAGCATTTTTTATTGTCCATCGCCTTTCACAGCTCGCGATCAGGCAATGTTTCAGAAAAGGTCATTTATTCCTGGGATTGGGAAGAGACCGGGAAAGTTTCACCGGATTTTGATATGATATCAGAATTGGGGATTGAAATTGCGGGTTTTATCCCAAAGGAAAGCGGCACAGGGTATTACACACCGGTGACCAGTAAATCCCGGCGGGGGAATGCACATGACTGGTTATACTCCCAGACCGGTTGTATTCAATATTTGATTGAACAAGGTACAGAAAATCTGCAGCCGGATGATGAAGAACTCATTGATGACACAGTTGCCAGAGGCATGAGAGGAGCTTTTCACTTAATGAACCGGGCGATTGGCATGGAGCTTTACGAACTGGGGGCGGACCAATATCAGGTGACAGGCTTGGTTACGGACGCCGACACCGGAGCGCCCGTCCATGCGAGGGTGACCATCCCGGAATTAAACGGCCCCATGCTCAAACCCCGGATGACCGATGAATTCGGAAGATACAGACGGTTGCTCAGTCCCGGCATCTACACACTGGACATTTCGGCCAGTGGATATGAATCGCAATCCTTTCCTTTTTCTCCCAGCAGCAGTGCCATTACTGTGATCAATGCTAATCTCAATCCGGTATCGGCTCATCAATTATCATTCGTCATAGATGATCATTGGCCGGGGCAGCGGATGCTGATCCTTGAGGATGAGATCGATGCGGATACGCTTTACTGCAGCAATACGGGACTTACGGTGGAACTTCCTGAAACTCATTACGAGATCCGTATTCAGGGTGATGACGGCCAACATGCCTATTTTCCCAGGTTTTATTCGCTTGACCTGATAGAAGATACAGAGATTGATGCGACCCAGCGATTTGCCGGCATCGTCTTCCAGGATGATTTTGATACGTCACAGGATTGGCAGATACTGTCGGGTGACTGGACCACCGAGATGGGGTATTTATTTTCTCAATCCGAGGATATTTATTCAAATCAGTTACAAGTTTACACCACTGCGCAATCATTTGAAGTCCCAGCTGCTGATCATTATGCCTTACTTTTGGATATGGCGTATGAGGTAGAATGGGAGCAGGATACTGCCTTCGTTGCACTGAGTTCGAATGAGTCTGTTTTCACCCTGAACTGGTCAGACCAAAAATGGTATCCCCACGAAGAGTATCATGCAGTGGATATTCCATCAGGAACGAACCTTGATCTTACAATAGGCCTGGACCCTGATTCAACATTGGGTTATCGGGGACTTAAAATAGATAGTATCGCTTTGCTTTATGAACCGGAGGGTACCTGCCCTATGGGAGATATGACTTATGACGGCCATCAGACAATTCAAGATGTCTTGTACCTCGTAGATTTGATCATGTCGGAGACAGGACTTACCTCTTATACCCTTTGTACGGCTGACTTTAATCAAGATGATGCCGCCGATATTTTAGATTTAATTGCTCTCGTGGAGCTGATCCTCGCATGATGAAACAGAGAAAGGACCCGCAATGAAAAAAATGATTATTGTTCTTTTTATCTTAATGACTGTCTTATTGGCATCTTCAGAACCTATCGTTCCGCTGTCACAGAAGTCATTTGATGAAACTCGGGATGTGCAATATGAGCGGGGAACATACCTGATTATCCTGGCCAACAGCTATCTCGAAAATTTCCTGCTCATGCCGTTGGGAGGAGATTTTAGGCTCTTCAAAATGACACAGGGTTACGATGTGGATATCGTATCTCTCGATGGACTGGGGCTGTCCAATGCTGATGCTGATGGTATCAAAGCCTATCTTCAGGATTATTACGAAAACCATCCCATGCTGGAATATGTACTGCTGGTAGGGGATGTGGATGGAAATTTTGCCATCCCGTGTTTTTACATACAGTCCATCAATGAACCTGAAATGGATGTGACGGATTATCCTTATACTTTTTTTAACTCGGATCCTATTTCGGAGGATTATGATGTTCTCGCTCCCAAATATTTTATTGGCAGATGGCCGGTACGCAACAATAGCCAACTGCTAACCGTAAAATCCAAAACCATCCAGTACACAACCCTGGAATATATTTCGGGTGTCGGAGAATTGGATTATCTGAACAGGGCATTATTGGTTGCCGGAAATTATTCCAACAACAACGGTCAGGAAATCCCGCCCTCTCAGTGGCCGGTAACCCCTGTCTGGACTTCCTTTTGGATGCAGGATCGTTTGTTGGATTATGGTTATACACAAGTGGATACCGCCTTCTTTTATGCCGGTCACCAAATTACAGAAAACCCGGTCATCTCAAACGCCTGGTCAAATGGCGTTGGGCTCATTGCTTACCGGGGCTGGGGAAATTCCCACGGCTGGCATTATCCCCGCTTTTACATTGACGACATCAATCTATTGTCCAATGGCTGGAAGTTACCGGTCGTCTTCAGCCTGGTTTGCAATACGGGAGATTTCGGCGCGCCCTCATTAGAGTCCGGTTTTGGAGAGACCATCATCTTCAGTGGAACCTACAATACGCCCAGAGGAGGGGTGGCGGTTACGGCACCTTCCGATCTCGATACCGATACGCGGTACAATAATGTGATTTATATTGGCATGTTTGATGCATTACTCGAAGGACGGATTTCTGAATTAGGTCCTGCATTATTTGCCGGGAAGCAAGAACTGCTCACTGAATTCCCCCAACTCGGCGGACCGGGTGATGTGGATGAATTTTATCACCATGTTTACAGTGTCGTGGGCGATCCGAGTATTCCGGTCTGGATGCTGACTCCCGACACACTTTACACGGACTATGATCAGTCACCCGAACTGCATCAATCCTTCGTGAATACTTTTCTTCATGATGCTGAAGGCAACCCCGGAGGAGATGTTGTCGGAGCGCTGCTCTATCAGGACGAACTCATCGGTAAGGGGCTCTCCACACCCCAGGGGAATCTGGATATCGATTTTTCGGATGTACCCACTGGAGCAACTATTGATCTGTATCTGAATAATGCAGACTATTTCCAGAAGCATCTGCAGCTCACTTTTGTTGAAGATGACGGCAGCCCCTATTCGCCCGACTTGTGGACGGATTTTGATGTCACTGCCACCAATTCGCTCACCGGAGAGATCTACGTTGAGGCTGGTAGCCCGGTCGCACTGACATTGACGGTAACGAATCCAGCCCCTTTTGATTACAATCAAGTGACCCTGGAATTTACCGATAACTCAAACGGAAACCTCATCGGCGAATTCTTTCCGGTAATTCTTGATATAGGCAACTTTTCGACGGTGCAAACGGAAGTTATCTTCAATGGAGACATAGCTGATCTTCCCCCTGGTACTTCCGTCCATTTTACGGTTGACTTTTACCAGAACGATGCTTTGATTGGGGAGTCTGATATTCTGTTCCTGGTAGGACCCATCGGGACCAGCGATCCGGTAGCTCCCTGTGACTATGGTTACTGGGCTCTGGACAACACTGATCTGCAGTATCAGAATGCACCGCCATACGACTGGATTGAGGTCAATCAGCTGGGAACGAATCTCGGGCTCACCGATGATTCCCAGGTTTACGATGTGGAAATTGGCTTTCCCTTTACCTATTTTGGTGAGACTTTCGAAACGATCAATGTATGTTCCAACGGCTGGACCTCCTTTATTCCTGAAAACATCCCCTATTTCTGGAATTTCTCCATTCCCGGAGCCGGTGGTGCCGCAGGGATGATCGCCCCCTTCAATGATGACCTTGACGATAACAATGGCACAGAACCCTTCGATGTGTATGCCTACGATGATGCAGAAAATGGTCGTTTTATTCTGGAATGGGATTCTGTAGCCAATGGGGAAGATGATGAGTTCTGCCCGGATAACTGCGTGAGGGAGACCTTTCAAATGATCCTGCTGGATCCTGCCGTTTACCCCACCGAAACCGGAGACGGAGAGATTATTTTCCAGTATCAGGAAATCCACGATTTGGATGAAAACGGCAATTACTCCACCATTGGTATCGAATCCGAGGATCAGAACGACGGTGTTCAGTATCTCTTCAACGGAATTTTAGCCCAGGGTGCTGCTCCTTTGTCAGACGGATTAGCGATCAAATTCACGACAAATACACCTGCCACCTGTCAGCCCGGTGATGTGAATCTGGATGGCAGTGCGGATATCCTCGATATCGTGACAATGGTATCTGCAATTGTGGATGTTTCTGTGAATCTTACGGATGAACAATTCTGCGCTGCTGATCTGAATCAGGATGGGGCAGTGGATATTCTGGATGTGGTCACTCTGGTGAGCGAGATCATGGCCGGTAGTCTTTAAATTTTCCGGGCTATCATCCCAATTGTAAAATAAAACGTAATTTTCAGAGCAAACACTAAAGGGTAGGTGCGGCTCTGTGCTGGTATGTTTTTCTAAACATCCAAACTTATCCAGATGGGATTGGTGAAGGCAATAAGCTCACCCTGATGGCTGCGGGTGTAAATCTCTGCTCTGTAATAGCAGGCTGCAGTGACGGTTTGTTCAAAATTTTGTTCCATCTTCAGAAGATCGTTGTGAGGTAATCCTTCATAAATGATCAACTCCCCATCCCCCGGTATTCCGCAAATGACTTTCATTTTTGTGAAGAACCCGAATTCAACAGATGATTTCGCCGCGATCTGCAGCCTGACGACCTGACCGGATTGATCCAAAAGAAGACTCCCGCCAATTCCGGCGCCCTCACCGGCAAACTCCACAGTCAGGTTCAAGTAGGGACCATTGCTGATAATACATTGACCTTTTTTTAAAGCAGTGAGAAGAGAATCAATATCCATTTGCCCTATGGAAAAAACTCCCGTTCTGCAGACCCCCAAAAGTTGTTCACGTTTTTCGTGTAGGATCAGCATAGGCGTTTTGATCTGTCTGAAATAATTAAAATTCCCATGAGCATCGTTTCCGGCATAAATGTAGCGTTTTTGTCCTTCGAGAAGACGCCGGACCCAAAATTTCACACCCAGCCAAAATCCCCGATCCACCCTGCCATTGAGCAGCTGCAAACCAACCTCATCCATATCTTCCCGATGCCACTGCCCCCGTTTGATCAGGAGCCATTCGAAGAAGGGCACAGGGATGCGTGGGTGTGCCGCAATACATAATGCAGCTTTGCTTAAGACTTTTGGGAGAGATCGGGTTGTATAGCGGCAGGAGAAATCAAAGGGCCTCTCGGCACTATCACCCTGGCCGGGCAGAAATTCCGGATGGTTCAAAACCAGAGCGTGGATATTACGCCCTCGGTGATTGTGAAGGGTAACTTCTTCAGCTGGTATCAGCAGACAGGTTTTGTCCGGTTCTGCATTTAGGTGAGTGATTTCCTGTCGCGATGCTTTCCATCTTTTCAGATCCGGATCCGTTTTTTTCCACGATCCCGATTCGTCATCCAGATCGTATGAATGGTCGGTAATGGCGATAAATTTCAGACCAGCAGCATGCCCGGCAGCCCTAGTCGCCTCAAGTGGAGCTCCAAACTCAACCATGTCTTCAGTGTAGTTCGAATGATAATGCAGATCTCCCCAGACAACTTCTTCTTCACCCGGGAGTGGTTCATCAGCCAGAAAAACCGAGAAAGGAACTGCTTTCAGGAGTTTTAGATTATGGTTGATACAGCTGCGGATGCGTCCCTTTGAAAGGTATTCCAGCTCAACATTGATGTGGAGATTCCCACTTTGATCACGCCGGGGAATCATCAGGACTTCATGCCACCAGTGCTGATCGAGTGAGAGGGACAGTTTGTGGTTTACTTTTTGAAGTTCTGTTTCACCTTGAGAAAGGGTGACCACAGCTGATTTCAATTCGATGGGGTAGAGATCGGCATCTTTGACCAGTAAAAGCACCGGGATAGGCTGATTCGGCTCAATGCGATGGGGAACATCGGCCAGAATATCGGGCTCCTGCTTGAAGTAGCGGCTTCCGGTTAGACGAAAGCGGTAGTGCATCTCTGTGTAAAGCAGCAGAGACGGGAAAATATCCTTCAGCTGAAAAAAATCAGGGATAACGCTCATGCTGTAAATTAAGCTGAATCCCACAGTGGGTTAAAGCGGGAAGATGCCTCAATCTTTAATATTGGGGAAAATCTTTTCGGAGTCTGCAGCGAGCAGGGTTTCAGTCCATCCCTGCATAAGAAATACGGGTCAGCTTGTGCAGTTCATAGTCTGCCGTGACGTGATCGGAGTGTCGAAATGGGAGTGTCGAAATGGGAGTGTAAATAGTTTTGTGTTTCAATGTTTATTTTACCTTGTCAGTCCGCATTATTATGAGCCCGTGTCGTGTGTGTGGCGTAATTTTATTAATCTATCAAATATTTCTGTTTTAACGACGTACGTTTCATTGCCCGATTTCTCCTCTGCTTGAATTTTGGTTAATCCGAAAAATTCCAAAAACCTTTCAAATGTACGAACTGAATAACAACTTTCAGCATATTCTTCGATGGTTCCAAAATTTGGATACGAGGATTCGTAAAGTAATTGTGGATATGCTTTAAAATATTTGTCCGAATAAAACTTATGATTTCTTTTTTCGAGTCCATATTTGCTCAAAAGAATCAATGAAAAGCCAAATCCTAATTGTCCGATCTTGTTTTCTCCATAAGCATCGTAATACGCCCAATTAAATTTGGTCGTGAATGTTTTAAGAATCAGGAGCAACAGTTTAAAGTTATTGCCTTTTATCGCCTTTCCTTTCTTTGTCAGGCTTAATTTATGATGTCTGTTTTTGGCTATTCCGGAGATCTCAATTAAAATCCTGGTCAAGTTTATTGCTATTGAATCTGTCTCTTTAGAGAGTTTTGCAATGCCCAATTCAATCAATTCGTTTTTTATAAATCCCTGTTTATAAATATTCGAAACAATTGTTCTCGGTAAAAATCCTTTGTTTGTTAATTTTATTTCTCCTTC
This sequence comes from uncultured bacterium, assembly GCA_964543505.1. GTDB lineage: Bacteria > Fidelibacterota > Marinisomatia > SCGC-AAA003-L08 > JACNLC01 > JAADGM01. The sequence goes on from CAZIYQ010000056.1 coordinate 9,414, forward strand.
TTCATCAATAAGGTTCAAAAGATATTTAATCTGATTCAGTATTGGGATTTTTTGATAATCTGTGTCAGTCAATTCTAAAAGTTGAATTGGACTATTTTCTCCAAATGTGTCGTAAAGAATGTGCTGCATTTCAAATGGGGAATATCCTTCAAAATCAGAAATACCTCGATTGTTATCCTCATTAGTTATTTTGTCAATATGTTTTTGGAGGTCTTCTATCATGTTTTATGTACCCTTTTTGAATTGTCCATTGATAATTATTTTCATCCACTTTGGTAATGTAAAACATCTCGAATTGAGCTTAACTGGATTATATCTTCTATCATTAACAGCCGTTTAGCCGGTTCTGATGCTGTTAAAGATCAAACCGTTACTCGAAGGCGAAGAATATTTAGACCTGCCTGCTAAAGGCAAACAGACAATGCTGTATTGGATTCATTTCTTTGCAGGTGATTTAAACAGCATTATGGATCCCAATTATAACTCCGCTGGCATAGGAGATGAGCCAGAATGACCAGACGAAAAGACTAAAGCTGTGAAATTGCCTTTTCCGGTTCGCATCATTCTTAACAATCACAATTGTAGCCCATACCGTATGGATGATCATCAGAAAGATACCGCCGAATCCGGTTAGTGTGTGCAGATTAAACAGAATATGTCCTGACCTGTCCAGCATCATACCGGTTCCCGTTGTATCACAGACAAGCCCCAACCAGAAAAAATACAAATGCCAGGATTTTAAAATTCCGGAGACTCTTTCGCTCCATACGCCAATTGAATAAAACACAAGAGCAGCGCTAATAATGATAGCGGAATAGATGATCTTTTCAGGCAAGTGTAATACCTGAAAATTGCCCATGAAAGTTCAGGAAATTAATCATCAACGGAGATTGTCGTGCTCCGGGAAAGATAGGTTAGAACCCTGTGACGAGTTTGAAGATGATCTGCCGCCCCATTTTTGCACCACCAATCAATTCCTTGTGTTTATCATCGAAGATGTTCATGGCTGTAATGCTTGCTGTCAAGTATTCATTGATATGGTAGTTTAAATTGATGTCGATGAGATTATAGGGACCAATCTGACCTGCCCAAAATCCATCCGACCAGTCGAAGCGATCCACATGTCGGTAACTGATGCCAATATTGCCAAAGGAGCGGTCATATTTCAGGGCAAAGTTATATTTAAATTTTGGCGCGTTGATGGGGTCATATTTTTTGGTCAGTTCATTGTAATAACGGGTGGAGTTGTACCATGAGAAATTGCCATCTAGGATAAGTTTCTTCGAGAAAAAGTGAGTAAAGCCAAAATCCAGACCCTGTATCCAGACCTTACCATAATTCAGGGTACTGAGTACAATTTGAGGTGGGGAATAGGCTCGCCCGGGCCCCATGATAGGCAACCCGTCCGGACCAATGATGTTGGTTTCGACCAACTCCGCTTCACTTAAGCCGGATACCTTGCTGTATTCATCGACGCCTACCGGCTCCCAGAATTGAGCAGCGGTCTCATATTCGGGTTTAAAAGAGATGCCCCCTTCATTGGCAATAAGAACCTCGTAGGGATAATACCAGTGGAAGGGTAGTGTGTCTCCATTGACGATAGTATTAGAACTATGATCAATAAAGCCCCATTCCCCCGGGTCAGGAGTGTCCCCCCAGCCGAAATACTGCGCATAGGGCGCCCAGTCGCCATCATTATCCTGGCCATCCCAAGCGGTACCATAGGGTGGGTTAGAATTATTGTCGTTGGCCGGCAGGATGCCAACCACTTGAAAGTTATCCACATTGGCTTGACTCCCATCGGCATTTTCGCGAAAGACAACGGTGGGAGAGATGAAGGTTGCAGGACTGAAAAAGTCTTGGTAATAGCTCACATAATAGTCCACTGTGAAATAAGTTTTTTCATCCATGAAGCCTTTATATCCCAATTCAACAGTCTGTACATTTTCAGATTTAATGGCTTCGACATCAGGGAGATTAATAGATTCTTCGGGCGTGTACATGACACCGTCTCCATTAGGTTCGGGGATATAGATCAGATATCTTGAAGTGTCCAGGGGAATCCAATCTGCGGGAGCATTTGTGTCCTTAATATTGAAGAAATAGGGAGCTCCTTTCACCCGCTGCTCGTAGCCGTCAAAATAACCGTTACCATAATTCCCGGTGGGGTGGAAAGTGATGCCGTCCTGATCATAATAACCGGGTGTTGCAACCTGGTAGTCCGTACCGACTCTGGCATAGGGCGTCCCGTCTTTATTTCCTTTGAGGAAGACATCAAAGATGAGCCTGCGGCCAATGTACAAGTCTGTAAACAGCGTAGTTGTGGTAGGTGTGTTGAAGGCCTTACCATAGGTCAGCCTCCACTGTGAGCGTTCATTGGGTGTGTAGAGCAGTCCCAACTTTGGACCGAATAAGATTCCCTCATTCTTAAGCTGATCGTGAGAATCCAGTCTGAAAGCGGTAATGAGCTCAAACTGCCTATCTCCTGATAGATCGGTTCTTGACTGAAAATAGAGACCATATTCATTAGTATTGACTTTGGCATACTCATCGGGCTCATCGATTCCCTCGCCATATTCGTCCACCACTCCATTACCATTATTATCAAGCCCATCATTGCTCATCAGGATATTGTCACCGTCATCATCGAATCCATTGGGTCCATCATTGAGGATGGTTCCAAAAGTCTTGGGCATGGTCCTGAAATAATCAAAACCCCACACGATATTGGTCGGGAAGGATTGGTATTCACGGATTTTAAAATGATTCTGCAGTTGTGCGGCTAAATTACTGGATTTATCTTTGATCATGTCACCGAGATTATAGCCCAGCGTATTACCTGAATTGCTGATGTTGATATAAGTCTGTGCGAACCAGTTTTTGTAGCGCCCTCTGATTTGATGATAAGTGTATTCCCAGCCATCGGCAAGATAGCGTCCTACACCGGTAACCTGTTGCGTCTTAGTCCATGAATATCCCGACTGCAAGGAAAGATTGATATCTGAAGTGGGGTCATAATCCATACGTAACTCAACTTTGCGATTTTCTACATCAAAATCTGGATAATCCTGTACTCCGTCACCATTGGTATCCAATACGGTCTGGAAGTCACCTTTGTAGTCATCGTCACAGCCGAAACAACCGTCGCCAGTATCATCAATTTTGTCACCTTCGGATTGATCCGTATCATAGGGGACCAGCTGTCCGTCATTTTCTCCCGCATCAGGGCCATAAATAAAAACGGGGTCTTGGTTCTCATCAAAAACCAGATCACCATATACATCCTTAGCCTGCTGCATCGTGCCGCCGAGATTAAAATCCCAGCAATAACCGTCATGCCCGCAATCAATTATGGGTTCTCCGTCATCCCAAAGTCCATTTCGCGGGGGCCAGACATCTGACCAATTATCCTGTGAGGGTGTTGCGTAAAAGTCATGATACTCTCCAAAGCTCCCCAGATCAACTTCACCATTGCCATTTGAGTCAATCCAGCCGTCACCGGGTTCCCAGATGCCATCGCCTTCACCTTCGTCACCCGTTCCTGCAATACCATCCAATCCTACATCCTGAGCATCACCAAACAGACCGAGAATACTGAGCGGTTCTCCTATTTGGAGGTCACCATCTCCCGCCATATCCTGCCAGGGATCGCCGGGAATTCCGTCACTGCCAAAATCGTTAACATAGTTGTCAAAAACATAGGCAAATTTGTCTTCATTGTACTTGAAATCTCCGCGGACATGAGGGTCAACGCCAATCCAGTTACCGTCTTCATCGAAATTAGACGGATCATACCAGGGATTGGGTTCTCCGTTGAGATACTGGTTTTTCTTTCCGTTAAAGATGAGGATATTACGATCCTCAATGTTGGCACCCCAGGCGCCCTGATCTTCACTGGCGGAGCTCTCCTGCGAATCATCAACAAGTCCATTACCGTCGTTGTCAATGCCATCCAGCCAGCGGTCTCCGGAAAGATCTATATTTTCATCGACCTGACCGTTAGGACCATCCCATGAGCCACTGCTGTTCCAGTCCTCGAACGGTTCTCCTTCAGAATATTGACCGTCACCATTCGTATCGGTATAAGGCTCGGCATTATCGATTCCATCAGCCCAAAAATAATCCTCGTCCACCTGTCCATCACCGTCGTCATCGTAGCCGTTGTACCAGTCCTCACCGGCCAGGCCATCCCCGTCTAAATCACCATGATTCGCTTCACCATTTCCAATTGCCAGAGAATCCCCATTCGTATTAATTCCCCAGTGATCGGCGTTCACGATGGTTGCGCCTGTACCACCAGCATTGCTCCAGGGGTTATTATCTTTCCCGTCATGAGCTCTGAATGGATTTCCTGTCCAGGGGAAGGCATGTGCTTTAAACTCACGTTCAGAAATATATTCCCATTCATGCGCAGTCAGATATGAAGTCGAAACTTTTACACTGAAATCATTGAATTTTTTTGCCCATCTGCCCGTTAGTTTTTTCAGGTCACGGTTATCTCCTG
>CAZIYQ010000057.1:0-13449 GCA_964543505.1 uncultured bacterium
AGTTCCATTGGCGTGCGAACCGTTTTTGACGTGCTGGGGCCGCTGAACAATCCTGCCGGCGTCAAACGTCAGGTGCTGGGCGTTTATGACATCCGCCTTACTGAACGCATGGCCAAGGTACTCAAAATGCTGGGCTCGGAAGAAGCCCTGATCGTCATCGGACACGATGACATGGATGAGATCACTACCACCACTTCAACCAAACTGACCCATCTTACGGTTGCCGGAGAAATCAATTCCGAAATCTGTTCCCCGGGTGAATTCGGCATCAAAATCGCCCAATTAGCAGATTTGAAAGGAGGATCTCCAAAATATAATGCAGAGGTCATCCGCCATGTACTGAAGGGTGAAAAAGGACCGCACAGAGATATTGTGCTGCTCAATGCCGCTGCCGGCATAAAAATCGGACACAAGGCCAAAACGCTCAAAGAGGGTCTGAAGCTCGCCGCCGACTCAATTGATAGCGGTGCGGCCAAGGATGTCCTCGCCCGGCTGCAGGATGTTTAAAGAAAGTCCACTGCATGCTGCGTGGTGAATTGCAATTTCCCGGAGATAAATCCATTTCACACCGAATGCTAATGATCGGGGCTCTGGCACAGGGTACCAGCTCGTTTACCAATTGCGCCACCGGACTCGACGTCCGCTCCACTGCTGCCTGCCTGCAGCATTGCGGGACAGAGATTCATTTTTCAGGCTCCGGCGGGACGATTTCAGGGGGACATTGGAAGCACCCGACGGTGCCCCTGAATTGCGGTAACTCCGGGACGACGGCCAGGCTCTTATCCGGACTGCTGGCAGGTCAGAGAATTCCTGCAGAGTTGCAGGGTGATACCTCTCTATCAGGCAGACCGATGGGCAGGATTCTCAAACCGTTAGAACTGATGGGGGCCGAAATTACCTCAAAAGCTCAGAGACTTCCTCTGCAAATTCAACCGGCTTCATTGAAAGGCATCGAGTACACCCTGCCCATCCCCAGTGCCCAGGTAAAATCAGCGATCCTGCTGGCGGGTCTAGGTGCCGAGGGTCGAACTGTCATTTCCTCTCCCTTAGCCAGTCGAGATCATACGGAGATAATGCTCGAGCAATCCGGAGCAGATATTGAATTCCAGGGAACGGACATTCTGCTTAAGCCGGGCACTCACCAACTTGCCCCCTTAGAGATTGATATTCCCGGAGACCCGTCCACCGCAGCATTTTTTGCGGCCGCGGCCTGCTTGATGCCGGCTTCTGACCTGTTATTGCAGAATATTTTAGCCAATCCCACACGCACCGGCTTCTTCAAAATCATGCAAAAAATGGGTGCCAATCTTGAATGGCTCAATCTCTGTGAAAAATATGGTGAGCTCACCGGTGATCTGCGAATCCGATCCGGGAGTCTGCAGGCAATCGAAATTGCCGGGGAGGACATCCCCGCCCTCGTGGATGAATTGCCCATTCTCGCCGTCGTAGCAACACAGGCAGAGGGCAGAACCAAGGTCAGCGGCGCCAGCGAGCTGCGTCTTAAAGAGACCGACAGGATCAGGGCCATTTGCGAAAATCTTAGGAAAATCGGAGGTTCTGTTGAAGAATTACCGGATGGTTTCATCGTGAACGGCCCCACGGTACTTCACGGAGGATCTGTCAAGACCCATGGAGACCACAGGATTGCCATGGCTTTTACCGTTGCGGATTTGATCTCAGATGGCAAAGTGAAATTGGATAAACCGGATTGTGTGAAAATCTCCTGTCCTGAATTTTATCAACTGCTGAAATCAGTTCTGCATTGAATTGAAGAAATTCGTCGTCGTAGGTAACCCTTTGATCCACAGTTTGAGCCCTGCTCTGCACGGCTTTGTCTTTGAACAATTAGGACTTGATGCTCAGTACTACCGGATTGAATGTTCTCCCGAAGACCTGCAGGGGGTTGTGTCTTCAATGAAAATCGGCGATCTTTTGGGAGCTAATGTAACACTGCCCTATAAAAAACAGATCGTCCCGCTGCTGGATGAACTCAACATCAAAGTACAGCATATTGGAGCTGTCAACTGCCTGGTCAAGGATCGGGATTCAATCATCGGTTTTAACACGGATTGGTATGGATTTTCAATGGCAATGCGAGCGTTTGGTGTAACCATTAGTGGTGAGGATTTTTATTTACTGGGAGCCGGGGGAGCGGCCCATGGCGTCTTATATACACTGATGCGCGAGGGGGCGAGATCGGTGATTATCGTCAACCGGACCTACCAAAATGCATCAGACCTGATCGATCATTTCCAACAGTTCAGGGGCACAACTGCTTTTTCCACACTTGAACCGGAAGAATGTAAAAAAATTCCTGATAATGCCTGTATCATCAATTGTACTTCTTTGGGGATGTGGCCGGAAATAGAAAAAAATCCTCTACCCGGGTTTAGCTTTGGAGAACGGCATGTGTTGATTGATACCATCTATACACCCTTGGAGACTCAATTCCTAAAATCCGGTCGTATGAGAGGTGCCAAAACCATCAATGGTCTCAACATGTTTATTTATCAGGCGCTTGCCTCACTGGATTTATGGTTTGGGGAGGAGCTCTCAGCCAAAGTGGATGTCCGGGCCTTAAAGGCTTATCTTGAAGCGCTCATCGCAGAACGCTAAAGGTTCATTCAACTAGGTCGTCCATAGCTCAGCATGAATAAAACCCTCGTTGTGGAGTTTTTCAGAAGTAAATAAAAAGTCCGGTTACTACCGGACTTTTTAAGAGATTTATTTTTCTGCGGCTACTTTTATTTTAACACGAGCCTCGAGTCCTCCACCCAACTTAACCATGATAAAGTGATTCCCTACGTGACGGATAGGCTCCGGCATTTCGACTTCTTTTTTATCAATAGGGTAGCCTTTTGCCACGATGGCATCGGCAATCATGGCAGATGTTACAGAGCCGAAGAGTTTATCATCTTCACCTGATTTCATGGTGAATTTCAAGGTCAGTTTACCCAAACGAGAAGATAAGGACTCTAGGTTAGCTCTTTGTTTTGCTTCGCGAATTTCTTCTTGCTCAACTTGTTTCTGTATTGAGGCAATGATACTCCCGGTTGCTTTTTTAGCGAGTCCCATGGGGAACAAATAATTGCGGGCGAATCCGGATTTGACATTTACAATATCGCCGGTTTTACCGAGCTGATCAACATTACTGATTAAAATTATTTCCATTTTATAAGCTCCTCCTATTCTCTGACATCACGTGTATAAGGCAACAGCGCGATATTTCTCGCACGCTTGACCGCCCGTGTAACACGTCGCTGATGTTTTGCACACACCCCGGTCACAAACCCCGGAATGATCTTCCCCTGTTCAGTCAGGAACTTTCGCAATAATTTGTATTCTTTATAATCAATTACCGTATCCCTGTTTTCACAAAAGGGACAAATTTTTCTTTGTGTGATAAAGCCCATTATATCATCTTTCCAATAAGTTAAAGGTTATTCTTCTGGTTTTTCTTCTAAAGTTTCTTCCGTTGGGACGGGATCTATTTCAGCAGGAGTTTCAGTATCAGATAATTCTGGATCAGCCTGATCTGACTGAGCCTCTTCATCTGGGACAACAGGGGTATCGGTTGTGTCTTCTTCAGTGTTAGATTCAGGTTCGCTTTCAGTTTTTACATCATTCGAATCGAGTTTTGGAGTTGCACTTGCTTCCGCTCTATGTGCCCGTGCTTCCTCACGGACGGTCCCGGCGATCTGGGTATCAAGGTCGGATTCCTGTTCTTTCACCTGATCCTGTTCAATCTTGACAGTCATATAGGCCAGAATGTTTGTATCATGTTCTAAATCCGTATTGAAATCCGTTGAACGGAATTTGTCACCGGAGAATTGTAATAAAACATAAGTCCCATATTTTTGCTTTTCAATGAGATAGGCCAGACGTTTTCTTCCCCAAAGATTGGTGCTGATCAGGGTGCCATCTTTCCTTTTAACATTTTCATGTATCCCGAGAATCAGCTCTTTGAGACGACTCGTCTCGAGCGCGGGATGTATAATTACCATTGCTTCATAATAACGCATTTTTACCTTTTTTCTTTCTTTTTAAAATTTTGCGATCATCGGTGCAATTACCAAAGAAACCACCGACATCAGCTTAATCAATATATTTAATGATGGTCCGGCAGTATCTTTAAAAGGATCTCCAACCGTATCGCCAACCACAGCGGCTTTGTGGGCAGCACTGCCTTTACCACCATGATGACCACTCTCAATATATTTTTTAGCATTATCCCAGGATCCACCTGCATTGGCCATGAATATTGCCAGCAAGACCCCTGAAACGGTTACACCGGCCAGCACGCCGCCAAGCATCTCAGGATCCCTCAACACTAATCCAAAAAAGACGGGTGTCAGAATCGCCAGCAATCCCGGAATAATCATTTTTTTAATTGCCGCCGCAGTTGCAATATCGACGCAACGGGCATAATCTGCTTTGGCCTTACCCTCAAGCAATCCTTTGATCTCACGGAATTGACGTCTCACTTCTTCGATCATGTCAAAGGCAGCTTCTCCCACGGCCTTCATTGCAAATGAAGAAAACACATAGGGGAGCAGTGCCCCGATCAGCAGTCCTGCCATCACGGTAGGTTTCATCACGTCTATACTTGAAAGTCCAACTTTCGTCTGATAAGCACTGAACAAAGCGAGAGCAGTCAGGGCTGCAGAGCCAATGGCAAAGCCCTTGCCAATTGCAGCAGTCGTATTTCCTACTGCATCGAGTTTATCCGTTCTTTGACGCACTTCGGGTTCTAATTCAGCCATCTCGGCACAACCACCGGCATTATCCGCAATGGGACCATAAGCATCAACCGCAAGTTGTATCCCTGTTGTTGAAAGCATTCCGAGTGCAGCGATTGCGATACCGTAAAGACCCGAAAAATGGTAGGACAGCACAATCGCGATGGCAATGGTTAAAACAGGAAAAGTTGTTGAAAACATGCCGTTCGCCAGCCCTGCAATGATATTGGTTGCGGCCCCTGTCTCACTTGCTTTGGCAATATTCCGCGAAGGTTTACGTGATTCCGATGTGTAATATTCCGTAAGCAACCCAACAATTGTACCCGCAATCAATCCCACAATAGTTGATAGGAAAACATCCATACCAGATACGGATTTATCGCCGAAATTCACGGACTCAGGCATAAAGCGATCGATCAAAAAATAACTGGCGATGATCATCAGAAACCCAGCTCCAAACGTGCCAATGTTCAGTGCATTTTGAGGATTACCACCTTCTTTGGTCTTCACCAGGAAAGTCCCCAGTATCGATACGAGAATTCCAACAGCGGCAAGAGATAAAGGCAGGATCACAAGATTACTGTATCCGGCGGCGGCAGCAAGAACCATGGCTCCGATGATCGATCCAACGTAAGATTCAAACAGATCGGCTCCCATCCCGGCGACATCACCCACATTGTCGCCCACATTATCTGCGATAGTAGCTGGGTTGCGCGGGTCATCTTCCGGAATACCGGCTTCGACTTTACCCACCAGGTCTGCTCCCACATCAGCAGCTTTGGTAAAAATTCCTCCTCCAACTCGAGCAAATAAAGCGATGGACGAGGCTCCCATTGCAAAGCCGGATAATAATGTCATAACGGATGAAAGATCAGCAGCAGCTTCAAGTCCTCCGTAAAGCCAGAAAAGAATGGAGAGACCCAAAACACCAAGCCCAACGACACTCATGCCCATGACGGATCCACCCGCAAAAGCGACCTCCAATGCAGAATTTAGGCTCTTTCGGGCAGCTTGCGTCGTTCTGTGATTGGCCCGGGTCGCGACTTTCATCCCAAAATATCCTGCCAGGGCACTGCAAAATGCCCCAATTACGAAAGAGACAGCCACCATTGACGTACCCTCTGATGAATTGCCCCAAGCCAGCAGAACAGCTACGGCTAGAACAAAAATAGACAATACTTTATACTCTCTGGCTAAAAATGCCATCGCACCTTCTCTTACGGCGGCACCGATTTCCTGCATACGCTCATTCCCGGGATCTTGCTTATTCACCCATGAAGATTTCCAAAAGGCAAACAGAAGCGCAATTACACCCAATGCAGGGATAAAAAGAAATAGGTTCATCAGTTACTTTCTCCTTGTTGATTTATATTTTGATTATAGTTATTCATGGTTTCTGTAATTGTATGGTCCAGATAATAAGATACCGCCTCCGCAGCTCTGTCGATAACTTCCTGAACTGTTGGCAAATACTTTTTACCAAACGGTTTCAAAACGTACTTTTCAGCCGGGCGCATGACAGCATCCGTTTCAATGCCCAAGCGTAAACGATGGAAATCGGGCGAATTAAGATGCGCCATCACCGATTCTACTCCCTTATGCCCACCGCTGCTGCCATGGTCCCGAAATCTGATGGTCCCCAAGGGCAGATCAATGTCATCGTAAACCAGCAACAGGTCTTCTGCGGTCACATCAAAGTAATGACAGGCTTGGGATACCGCAAGTCCGCTGTTATTCATGTAAGTGGTCGGCAGCATCAGAATCGTTTCGTCCGGAGATTTCGAGTAGAGGAAACTGCCTCTGCCGGCACGGAATGTCTGTGTTCGTTGTTCGGCAAAAGCATTGACCACCCAAAACCCGAAATTGTGCTTTGTCTTTGCATATTTTCGGCCTGGATTACCTAATCCAACGATAAGCTGCACAATTACTCAATTGACAACTGTTAATTGCTGCTTTCATCAGGAGATTGTTCAGTATCCCCTTCTTCGAAGATGAGTTCTTCTTCTTCTTCTGTAGTGACCGTATCCTCTTCACGCACACCGTGTGATACGATAGCAACAACTGCTTCGGGACTTGTCACCATTTCCACATCGTCAGGCAACTGAATATCACGAACGTGAATGCTGTCATTCATTTGGAGTTGTGAAATCTCCAGTTCAAGAAATTCTGGAATATTCGAGGGAAGACATAGAACTTCTACGGCCTGTAAAGGCTGTGTCAGCTGACCACCTTCGGTTTTAACACCTTCAGGTTCTCCCGTAGTATTCAAAGGAACTGTGATCTGGATTTTTTCATCCATTTTAACACCATAAAGATCCAAATGGATGATTTCATCTGTCACCGGGTGATGCTGTACTGATTTAAAAAATACGGTCTTGAGTTTTCCGCCAACACTGATTTGAAGTAAGCGGGCTCCCGATTTTGAAAAATTATGGATTTCACTTTTCTCTATATAAAACGGACTGCTGGTCTGCGATCCGTGAGAATAGTAAATTCCGGGAATTTTCCCTTCTTTTCTCATATGTTTCAATTCACCTTTGGACATTGCATTCCGTTTGTGAATCTCAAGTTTATATGTTTCAACTGCCATTGTATCTCCTATAATTCTAATTCAAACATGGAACTTAGCGATCTGCCCGAATCGATCCTTAAAATAGATTCAGCGAAAACATCCGCGACCGAGACGATTTCCAGTTTATCAATTTTTTTCTCCTTGGGGATATCGATGGTGTCGCAAACGATGACCCTTGATATGGGTGCATCCTGCAGCCGCTGAATTGATTTCCCCGAAAGTACCGGATGTGTTGCAATGCAAGTAACATCTTTTGCGCCTTTCTCCATTGCCACTTCAGCCGCGTTACAAATGGTTCCTGCTGTGTCGATCATATCATCAATGATCAGTACATGTTTATTGTTCAAATCCCCGATAAGATTCGCAACCACGGCTTTATTAGGGGCAGGCCTTCTCTTATCGATCAGTGCAAAACCCACATGTAATTTTTTAGCATAGGACTGACTCATTTTAGCGCTGCCCATATCCGGTGACAGGATAACGCCGGTGTCTTCGTCGAGTCCAAATTCTCTGAGTCTGTCAAAAAGTGCAATTCTCGAATAGAGATGATCTATGGGGAAATTTGCGAAACCCTGAATCTGTGAAGTGTGTAAATCCATACAGACAATCCGGTTGACTCCAACTGCGGATATGATATCAAGAAACATTCGTGCAGCAATGGGCACTCTGGGTCTATCCTTACGATCCTGCCGGCCATAACCGAAATAGGGGATCACTGCTATCACTTTGTGTGCCGATGCCCGTCGGGCTGCATCCAGCATCAACAGGAGCTCCATAATATTGTCAGCCGGTGGAATTGTAGACTGAATGATGTAAACATCTTCATTGCGGATGTTTTCTTCAAAAGCTACACTAATTTCACCATCACTGAAATTGTAAATACTCACCTTGCCAAGTTCGATTTTTAATCGATCTGCAATACCCTGAGCCAAAGGTTTATTTGATCTGCCACTATATAACTTCATATTGCTGAGGGATAGGGAGTTGAACCCCAATTCCCAGGACCAAAACCTGGTGTCCTACCATTGGACGATCCCCCAAATACTTAAAAAGAGCTTTCAGCACATAGCGCTTGACGCAGGAGCTTAAATTAGGTCAATGGATTGGCAACGAGTGCCAAAAAAGTTTATTTATCAATTGGAACATTCAACGGGGTGGGTGACAATAGTCTGGTAGGCGGAGAGGTGTACAGATGCCTGTGCAGCCAATTCGCGGTGGTCAAAAATACCAAACATAGTCGAACCGCTTCCCGACAAGCCTGCGAACACAGCACCACCTTCAAGGAGAGTGCTTTTAATGGTTCGGACTTCTGGATACGTTGATAACAAGACCCGTTCAAAATCGTTTTCAAATAACCGCCAATTTATAGGCGCTAATGAGGCGGCAAATTTAGGGCTCTCCGCAGGTAGGCGCAAATATTTATTTAATTCTGCATAGGCCTCTGCGGTTGATACGGAAAAGTCTGGTTTGACCAGCAAAATTGTATACTCAGAGAAGGGTGATGGAACAATTGGCGACAGTATTTCTCCGGTACCCTCTGCAAGCTGCAAACCACCTTGAATGAAAAAGGGTACATCAGCTCCCAGTTCTGATGCCAAGTTCTCGAGTTCGTTCCGTGAGATATTTAATTCCCACAGAGAATTCAATGCCCTTACAGTTGCGGCAGCATCGCTGGAACCACCCCCTAATCCCGCACCAATGGGAATATTTTTTTGGAGTCGAATTGCGGCTCCCGTTGAAACATTATATTTTTTCTGCAACAGCAAGGCCGCCTTTTCAACGAGGTTTTCTTTTCCCGGGATTGCTAAACCTGTGCTTGTTAATTTGATTTTACCATCATCAGTCAACCCGGCTGAGATATGATCGCAGAGGTCGATTTCCTGAAATAGACTGTGCAGAGTATGGTAGCCGTTATCGAGCAGCCCTGTGATTTTTAACCCGATGTTGATCTTGGCATTAGCAATGATTGATAGGTTCATTGGATATTATTGGCAGGTTCAGCCGGCCTTTGACATTCCCCGGACTTGTCAGCTCATTGGTTTTTTTTAGCCCAGGAATCTCTCAGTGAGACGCTACGATTAAATACCAATCTGCCAGGTTTACTATCAGGGTCCACGCAGAAATAACCGATTCTTAAAAATTGGAAGCGATCACCAGATGTAGCGGCGCTCAAGACCTTTTCCACTTTACAATTCTGCAGTATTTTCAAAGATCCCTGATTGAGATTTGTGCGAAAATCACCATCTGCTGATGCGTATGGATCTTCATTCAGGAAAAGGTGATCGTACAACCGGATTTCAGCATCGACTGCATGCTCACAGGAAACCCATTGCAGCGTTCCTTTGACCCGGCGGCCATCTTCAGACCATCCGCCCTTTGTTGCCGGATCATAAGTACATTTAAGCTCTACAATTTCTCCGGCATCATTTTTAACGACGTCTGTACAGGTTATGTAATAAGCATGTTTCAGGCGCACTTCACGACCGGGACCTAACCGGAAAAATTTTCGCGGCGGATCCTCCATGAAGTCATCTCTTTCGATGTAGAACTCTCGGCTGAAGACGACCTTCCGCTTGCCCATTGTTGGATCTTCCGGGTTGTTTTCTGCAGTAAGTTCTTCAACCTGACCTTCAGGATAATTTGTTATCGTAACTTTCAGGGGATTGAGAACCGCCATGACGCGTTTCGCCCGTTTATTGAGATCTTCCCGCAGACAATGATTCAGCAGGGCAATATCATTCACACCGTCCCGTTTGGCTATCCCTACTTTGTCTGCAAAATTACGGATCGATTCAGGTGTAAATCCCCTGCGGCGCAGACCCGAGATGGTGGGCATGCGTGGGTCATCCCAGCCCTTGACATGACCCTCCACCACCAGCTGCAGCAATTTGCGTTTGCTCATCACCGTGTAATTGAGGTTGAGACGCGCAAATTCAATTTGTCGTGGGCGATAGACCCCGAGCTCTTTCAGGAACCAATCGTAGAGCGGTCGGTGATCTTCAAATTCCAGCGTACAGAGAGAGTGGGTGATTTTCTCAAAGGAATCTTCCAGCCCGTGAGCCCAATCGTACATGGGGTAAATGCACCATTTATCTTTTGTGCGGTGATGCGTTGCCCTTAAAATTCGATACATTACCGGATCTCGCAGATTCATATTGGGTGAAGCCATATCAATTTTTGCCCGTAACACATGTGATCCATCGGGATATTTACCTGCCCGCATCCCACGAAATAGTTCCAGATTTTTTTCTGAACTGCGTTGGCGGTTAGGACTTTCAGTGCCGGGTTGAGTGAGGGTTCCTCTCGTCTTTCTAATCTGTTCAGCCGATAGATCATCCACATAAGCTTTGCCCGTCTTGATGAGCTGCTCTGCAAGCTCGTACATCCGTTCAAAATAATCCGAAGCATAGTACAAACGATCTTCCCAATCAAACCCCAACCACTTGATGTCTTCAATGATGGAGTTTACATATTCGTCTTCCTCTTTGATCGGGTTGGTATCATCAAAACGAAGATTGCACTTGCCGCCCGGGTAATCTTTAGCAATGCCGAAATTCAGGCAAATTGATTTGGCATGACCGATATGCAGATAGCCATTGGGTTCAGGTGGGAAGCGTGTGTGGACACGGCTTTCATTTTTCCCGGTTTTCAGGTCTTCGTCAATAATTCCACGAATAAAATTCGTAGTTGTTTTTTCAGTTATCATCTTTGCTGTATTTAATCAATTAGTCGTTCAAGTCGCATTATGGATTCTTCCCTGCCGAGGATGGTAAACAAAGTTGGGAGATCTGGTCCGTGGGGACTGCCATAAAGGGCAATTCGCAGCGGCCAATACAGGTC
Organism: uncultured bacterium; assembly: GCA_964543505.1. Lineage (GTDB taxonomy): Bacteria > Fidelibacterota > Marinisomatia > SCGC-AAA003-L08 > JACNLC01 > JAADGM01. Next base: position 11,152 of record CAZIYQ010000057.1, read on the forward strand.
TTTACCGCTTATGCTCAGTTCATCTGCAGTTTTTTGGATGATTGTCTTGATCGTACCGGCATCCAAATTAGCAGTTGCTGATAGATTGTCCCGCCAAAATTTAAATAACTTTTGGGAGGAGTCATTATCGATAATGGAGCGATCTGCATCCTGGAATTCAGGTGCTAAATAAAACATACGAGAAAATGCTAATATCTCACTCATAACTGAAATCCTCTTGCGGGCGTCATCGATCACCTGCAGGTATTTACTCTGGTCTGAAATATTAATCCCGACTTCAATAAACCTGGGTTCTGCCAACCGGGCGATCTCCTGCAAGGGTAGTTCCCGGAGATAATGCCCGTTCATCCATTTCAGTTTTTCCACATCAAAAACAGCCCCGGCTTTCTGCAGTTTTTTCAAAGAGAAGGCTTTTTCCAGCTGATCGAGGCTAAATAATTCCTGATTATTCCCGGGTGCCCAACCCAGCAGTGCTACATAATTGAGCAGTGCTTCGGGCAGAAACCCTTTTGCGAGATAATCCTCTACAGCAACGTCTCCCTGACGCTTAGAAAGCTTGGATTTATCAGGATTTAAAAGTAGTGGTAAATGAGCAAATTTAGGTGGTCTCCAACCGAAAGCCTCATAGAGCAGGATGTGTTTAGGGGTTGACGGCAACCACTCTTCACCGCGGATCACGTGGGTGATGTCCATGAGATGATCATCCACAACATTGGCAAAGTGATAAGTGGGAAACCCATCCGTTTTGATCAGCACCTGGTCATCAATATCCGCACAATTGAATTCAACGGCATCCCGAATGATGTCATAAAACCTGACCGTTCTCTCTGATGGAATTTTCATCCTGATCACATGAGGTTCGGTTTTCATCCGGTCAAGTGCCTCTTGTGGAGCAAGCGACAGACAATGCCTGTCATAGGGCGTATTTAGTTTTTGGGCGAGTCGTTCTTCCCTTACTTTTTTCAGTCTCTCCTGTGAACAAAAACAGGGATAGGCATGACCGGACTCCAGTAAATGCTGAATCTTTTCCTGGTAAATCTCTTGCCTCTCACTTTGAGAATAGGGACCGCAATCACCGCCCTGCAAGGGTCCTTCATCGAAATGGAGACTCATTTTTTCAAAGGCTGCCAAGAGGCTTCCTACCGCACCCTCAACTTTACGATTTTGATCGGTATCTTCAATACGGAGGATGAATTTACCGCCTGTTTTTTTGGCGTAGAGGTAATTATAGAGTGCCGTCCGTAATCCGCCAACATGTAAATATCCCGTCGGGCTCGGTGCAAATCTAGTCCTGATCATTATGACTCCTGTCCGTTAATAATACGACTGCCGACGCCGCCAAACCCGATCCATTACCCGTAAAGCCGAGATGATCAGTGGAGGTGGCTTTAACTGAAACCTGATCTGAGGTTATCTTGAGAATTGAGGCAATATTCCGGCGCATGGTTTCAATATATTGACTGATTTGGGGAGCCTGAAGGATTACGGTCGCATCAACATTATTAATACGGAAAGAGTGCTTCATGACAAGCCCAAGAGCATGCTCTAAAAATAAACTGCTATGAGCTCCTTTCCAACGAACATCAGATGAGGGAAAATGCGAACCGATATCGCCCAGAGCGAGGGCTCCTAATAGCGCATCAACAATTGCATGATACAGCACATCGCCGTCGCTATGTCCTTTGGAACCTTTGTCATAGGGAATCTGTACTCCGCCAATGATGAGGGGATAGCCCTCCACTAAAGCATGTACGTCAAAACCCTGGCCAATTCGATGTCTCACAGGCTGCCTTTCAAACGATGGAACTACCGCTGAAGTTATCAGATAATGAACATCGCGTCGCCATAACTGAAAAAACGATAATTCTCTTTAATGGCTTCACGGTATGCTTTCAGTACAAAATCCGTTTTCGCAAAAGCAGCCACAAGCATCATCAAGGTAGATTTTGGCTGATGAAAATTCGTCAGGAGTCGATTTGCGATCTTGAACTTGTACGGCGGAAAAATAAATTTATCTGTCCAGGCCCGCTTTGCCGCAATCTGAAAACCTGAAACGGCTACCGTTTCGATAGCCCGAACTGTAGAAGTCCCCACCGCAACGATGCGTTTTTTTTTCGCAAATCCCTTGTTTATGATTTCTGCTGATTCCGGAGAAACCCGGAAATATTCTGAGTCCATCTGATGACGCGTAAGGTCTTCCACCATAATGGGCCGGAAGGTCCCCAGGCCAATATGTAGAGTCACGAGGGGCGTCGATTAGGTAAAGGGTGAGCCGCTGTGTTTAGTTATCGGTGTGTG
>CAZIYQ010000058.1:0-13415 GCA_964543505.1 uncultured bacterium
CCGAAGCCCTGGAAAAAATCAGTCTGGGCATGAAGATTCTCATCCGCGAAGGGTCTGCAGCCAGAAATCTGGAAGAACTCCTTCCCGTAGCCAGGGAATATCCGGAGCAGTGCATGTTCTGTTCTGATGACAAACACCCGGACGATCTTAAAAAGGGGCATATTAATCTGATGGTGAAGCGGGCCCTCAACGCAGGAATGGATCTTCTCACCGTTCTGAAAATGGCAACATTGAATCCCGTGAAGCATTACGGGCTGGATGTGGGGTTACTGCAGGTGGGAGAAGCAGCTGATTTTCTGCTGGTCGAAGATTTAGAGACCCTGGAAATCACCGAGACCATTATCGACGGAGTTACCGTAGCCCGTAAAGGAATGCCAACAATAGCGAAAATATCAGAAAAACTCCCCAATCAATTCAACACTGCTGAAAAAATTCTCGAAGCTTTCGCAGTTGCCGTACCTGCGAATTCAAAAATTCGGGTGATCGAAGTAAAGGATGGGCAACTTTACACTCAAGCAAGTGTAGCATCACCTCTCGTTTCAAAAGGAAATGCAATAGCAGATCCCGCCAGAGATATTTTGAAACTCGCTGTGGTGAACCGCTATCAGGATAATCCGCCTGCCGTCGGGTTTGTTAAAAATTTCGGTCTGAAATCCGGAGCTATAGCCTCCTCGGTGGCTCATGATTCTCACAACATCGTAGCCGTAGGGGTCAACGATACAGACCTGTGTGATGCCGTCAATCTGGTCATCAGAAGTTCCGGGGGCATTGCTCTGGCGGACCGTCAGTACGGCTTGGAAGAAGTGCTTCCGCTGCCGATTGCCGGACTCATGAGTGATCTCCCGTTTGATGAAACCGCCGCCCGCTACACCAAACTGGATCAGCTGGCAAAGTCCCTGGGGACACCGCTACGCTCTCCCTTCATGACCCTATCTTTCATGGCCTTGCTGGTCATTCCGGAATTGAAACTCAGCGACCGGGGATTGTTTGATGCTGTCAACTTCAAATATGTCGATCTTGTCCTCAGTTAGCGGAAAAAAATTACTACCCAATCATTTCAATTAAAGGCAACATGAAGAACACCATCCACAATATCATTTTTGACATCGGAAATGTTCTGCTGAAGTGGGAACCGGCGCAGGTCATTGCCGAAAAATTCCCCGCAGAACTAAACCTCAAATTAAAAGCCGCTGAACAGGTCATTCACGATCACTGGCACGATTTGGACAGAGGAGCCCTATCGAGAGACGATGCCATCGCGCTCTTTGCTGACCTAGCCAAAATCCCTGTCGATTTAATGCGGGAAGTTTATTTTACCCTCAGAGAATCTCTCGAACTTGATAAAAATACCTATCAAATTCTGATTGACCTTCAACGAAAAGGCTATGAACTGTATTGCATTTCGAATATGTCTTTGGATTTCTGGGACTACCTCACGAAACGCTACTCTTTTTGGACCGCTTTCAAAGATATCCTGATCTCGGCTGAAGTGAAGATGATCAAACCCGGTGCGGAGATTTTTATCCATGCCCTTGCCAGGTTTGACATCTTCCCGGAACAAAGCGTTTTGATCGACGACAGTCCCCCCAATGTGGCAAGTGCCACTGCTTTGAATTTATCCGGGATCGTCTTCAAAAGCGCCGAGCAGTGTCGGGCAGAACTTGAACAGATAATCGGGGAAAGTCTAACCGACAAAAACGGAGTGAACTGATGTGCGGGCGAAAAACACTGACCAAAGGCAAGCAACGCATTTTAGATGAACTTTCTGTGGATGAGTGGGAGGAAAATTTCGAATGGATACCGAGTTATAATATTGCACCCACGCAAACAACTCCCATTTTAACTTTTGAAAATCACTATCGGGTAAGCCCCATGCGCTGGGGATTGATCCCAAACTGGGCAAAAGACCCAAAAATCGGTGCCCGCATGATCAACGCCAGAGCTGAGACTTTAAAAGAGAAACCATCTTTCAGGAACTTACTCAAACAGAATCGCTGTGTCGTGATCAGTGATGGTTATTATGAATGGCAGCGAAAAAATGGCCTGAAAATCCCTTACTACCTGCATTTCCCCGATTCCTCCATCATGCCCATGGCTGGATTGTGGACCCGTTGGCGCTCACCTGACGGCACTTTGCTCCTTTCCTACACCGTGATTACGACAACGCCATCAGACTCACTCCAACATCTGCACAACCGCATGCCGGTCATTCTCTCCCGTGAAAGTATGCAACCCTGGCTGGATACCGCCCAGATTTCGGAAAATACGGCCCTTGAACTGTTGGAACCCTACTCCGGGGAACTGGATTTTTACCAGGTTTCGCCCTTTGTCAATTCCACTGCCAATAATTCTCCGGAATGCATCAAGCATCTCCATCCCTGAATAACCTGCGGAGCGCCGTTCTGTATGAAGTATTCCCCCGTAATCATGGCAGGCATGGAAGTTTCTCTGATATTGTGGATGATCTCGAGCGCATTCGTTCCCTCGGTACGGATATCCTCTGGCTCATGCCATTTTATCCCATCGGTCAGCTTAACCGGAAAGGCACTCTCGGCAGCCCCTACGCTATATCGGATCACCGGTCCATCGACCAAGCTATAGGCAATTTAGCCGATTTCAAAACTTTGGTGAAGGCAGTTCATGCCGCCGGGATGAAACTTCTCATCGATATCGTCTTTAATCACACCGCCTGTGATTCAAAATTGATGGAGGAACATCCTGACTGGTTTTTGAGAGACTCATCCGCAGGTTTCACCACCAAAGAACCTGACTGGAGCGATGTCTATGATCTGGATTATGACAACCCCGGTTTGTGTCAGTACCAGATTGAAACGCTAAAATTCTGGAAACAGCAGGGCCTGGATGGATTCCGCTGTGACGCAGCAGCGCTGCTCCCCATGGCCTTCTGGCGGGCTGCTCGGGAAGCTGTGGATCCGGAGCGGGAAATGATCTGGCTGGCCGAAAGCGTACATCTTTCATTTGTCCAAAATCTTCGAGCCAAGGGCTATGCCTGCAGCTCTGATACAGAGTTACATCATATCTTCGATCTGACCTATGATTATGATGGTTTTGGCTACCTTGAACCTGCCCTGAACAAGAGCCTGCCTCTGGCTGCTTACCTGAATCATTTGTTCGTTCAGCAGACGCTCTACCCCCATGGATCATGCAAACTTCGCTTTCTCGAAAATCACGATGTTCAGCGGATTGCTGCGAGAGTGACAAACCGGCATGAGCTGAAAAACTGGAGTGCTTTTTACGCTCTGCTTCCTGGTACAACCCTGGTTTATGCGGGACAGGAATATGCGATGAAACGCCTGCCGTCCCTGTTTGAAGAGGATAATATTCAATGGGGCGCAGGTGATGACTCTTTTTGCCCATACTTTGGGAAACTACTGAAAATCGGCAAACAGGTCAAGCGTTTGAGCGGGAATTTTTCCTGTGTTGAACTCTCACCCGGTCTGGTCTGTTCTAAATGGGTATGGAACAATGGAGAATTTACGGGACTTTTCAACCTTGGTTCGGATCAGAGTATCCTTCCCCTATCAACCCGACTAGCAGGAACTGATCTGATGAGCAATCAGTATTTTCGTCTTGAGGGGTCTGTCAAAACCTCTCAACTCCCTTTGTTGCTTTCGACGACGGAAATGTAAACCGGCGAACCGAGTCTATTCTACAAAATCCGTCAGATAAATGTGAGTGGCACGGGGGTTATCGGCGTCCAGATTGGAGGCCATGACCAATTTTTTACCATCGGGCGTGAACATTGGAAAGGCGTCAAAAGTATCGTTATGGGTCAACCTCACGAGGTTGGTGCCATCTGCATTGATCAAATAGATCTCGAAGTTATGACCAAAAGCCTGATAGTCGTCCCGCCAGTCATCCATATTGGAGGCGAAGACGATGCGTTTTCCGTCGGGATGCCATGAAGGAGCCCAGTTGGTGGCTCCATTGTGTGTGATCTGGACTTTACCGGAACCATCGGCATTGGCCACATAAATCTCGAGGGGCACCGCATTGATATAGCTTTTGTCCAGATTGTTTTTCCAGCGAGCCCGTTCTTCATCCGTTTTGGGGTACCAGGCACGCCAAACAATTTTGGAGCCATCCGGAGAGTAATAGGCGGCACCGTCATAGCCATATTCATTGGTAATCCGTTGTACATCGTTCCCGGCATAATCCATTGTGTAAAGATCGATGTCACCATCGCGCTGTGAAGTAAAGATGATTTTCTCTTCGAAGGGATGGACCGTCGCTTCGGCATCATATCCCGGATTCTGTGTCAATCTCACAATTCCTGTCCCATCAGGATTTGCCCGGTAAATCTCGAATTTCCGTAGGGGCCAGACATATTCGTGTGGGTTTTCCGGCACAAAAACATCGGGACAATCTTTCCCTTCCTGGCTCGTGGAAGCATAAAAAATATAATCCATATCCTTCGACCAGTAAGAGCAGGTATGGGCACCCATTGGGGTAGAGACCATCTTTTTATCAGAGCCATCAATATTCATCGTGTAGATCTTGTCACATTCATTGCCGTCACGTTTGGACTGGAAAATTAGCTTTTCTCCGTCGGGAGAAAAATAGGCCTCTCCATTATCACCCGTAAAGGTCAACTGAACATAGTTTTCCACTCTGGGCTGACTATTTTTTTTACAGTGTTTATGGCAGAGCATCGAACAGGAACTGAATAAAAAAGTGGCCGATACCACACCGATGGTAATCAAAAGTGAACGCACTGGATTTACCTTTCTATCTTATGGAATGAGTTTATGGAATGAAATATTTTCGGAGTAACATCCCCATTTTGCCAGAATACCTTCGATATCGATTTTGGAGAGTTTTCTGTCATCATACTGGAGTGTCAAAGTGTTCGTCAACAAGTTTGACTGGCATAAGGAAACACTGTTTATACTGCAAAATTCTTTTTCAAGCTTGGTTTGAAGGTCACAGGAATTAAAGTTCGGAATGGAGATCGTTGCCTGGGTTAGATTTTGAGTAGAAGTACTTCCAGATATTAAAAACAAAGCACTTAATGCAATGATTGCCAAGCCAATCAGATGTTTCAAATTTATCTCCAGTGAAAAATTGCGGGGTAAAATAACCGTCAATTTTACGAATGAACACACTGCAGGTCAAAATGGAATTTAATCTTTACCTGGTTCTTCAATTTTATTAAATCAAATTTTTAGTAATATTTCATCAATCACACGTCGACTTCCCCGACTCTTTCACGAAGGAAAGGATAATCCCGCCAATCACAAAAAATACTAGGATAACGGCAATACCCGCACGCTGTGAGTGGAAATAGGCAGTAAAAATACCGAGTAACAGGGGTCCCATGAAAGAGGTCGCTTTGCCTGAAAAAGCATAAAACCCAAAAAATTCGGTCTCTCTTTTAGCCGGAATTAACCTGGCCATGAAAGACCTGCTGGCAGATTGATTTGGACCGGAAAAAATGCCAATCAATACGCCGGATATCCAGAAAACGACTCTGCTTTCTGTCAGTACGGTAGCCAGAACCCCACAAAATAATCCGGCAATACTTATCAGTAAGAGTGTTTTACCTCCCAGTTTGTCATCGGCAAAACTCAAAAGATAAGCTCCGCTTCCGGCTGCAACATTGAGGACGATTCCAAAAATGAAGATCTCGTCAAAAGTAAATCCGAATGTTCCGGCCGCATAGATTCCACCGAAGGCAAAAATGGTGGTTAGTCCGTCATTGTAAAATAATCGGGCAATGAGCAGTTTGAGGATCTCTTTGAATTTGAGGATCTCTTTGAGTGTTGGAATGATCTGGCTGAAAACCAAGCGATAGGAGATCTTTTCTCCATGATTAGCAGACTGTTTGTCTTTTATTACTGTAAAAAAAGGAATCGAAAACAATGCAAACCAGGCGGCAATAAAAAGGTTGGTTACCCTAATATTCCCATGCGTTTCAGCGGCTATCCCAAAAAGAGGAGGGTCTGGTTTTACAAACAAAAGCCAACAAAACAGCAGGGCCAGCAAGCCGCCCAAATACCCTACAGCCCAGCCAAACCCTGAAACCTGACCTAATTTTCCATCCGGAGCGAGTTCGGGCAGATAGGCATTATATAATACAAGACCCAGCTCGAAGCCCAGATCGGCGATGACAAAAATGGAAATTGCAGTGACTATATCCCCCGCCTGTGGGAAAAATAGGGCAGCCGTCATGAGAACAGAAACGGCGGTACAAACAAATAAAAATCGTTTGCGATGACCGTATCGATCGATAAACGCGCCGATAATTGGTGACAGGATCGCCGTTAACAACCCTGCGATGGTAATTGCCCGCGACCAGAGTGTTGTACCCAGCACCGAATCGCCCACAATAACCTTTGTGAAAAAGGTACTGTAGATGAAAGTAACAACTACCGTTATGAAAGCGGAGTTGGCAAAGTCGTACAATGACCAGGCAATAATTTTGGAATTTAGTGTTTTCATGAATCTCCGGTGATTCTTTTGGGTATTTGACAATCCTTCACGTCAGCTGCTTCGTCAATACAATAAATATTTTTCACGATTCTTCCTGAATGAACTTTCTCCCCTTTTCCAGGCTGCTACAATTTCCGCGGCGTTTCTGCCTTGCAGGATATTTCGGCGCAAATTCGCTGACCCGTATAGCTTGTCGATATAGTGGGTATCAAGAAACTCAAATTTTTGTTGGTAATCTCTGTGGACGGTTTCAAGAATACTCACGGCTGTTAACAAAGGGTCACAAGTTCTCGGATCTTTAATAACAATTCTGCATCCATGGCAGTTCTCACCCTCATATTTTGGCCAGGGAGCTTTGTCGGGTATGGAAACCGGTACAAATTGGTAAGTACTGAATGAAACACCCGGCAGCATCAGAGCCGTCAATTCTGTTGTCAATTGCTCTGAATTTATCCAGGGAGCTCCAAAAGTCAGAAAAGGTGCTGGGGTTCCTCTGCCCTCTGATAGGTTCGTTCCTTCGAGGAGACACATGCCATCATAAATCAGGGCTGTTGCAAAATCCGGAATATTGGGGGAAGTGGGGACCCAATTTAAATCCGTTTGTGGCCAAAGCATTTCGCGCTGCCAGTGTGCAAGAGGAATAATGTCAAGATCAACCATGAGACTTGAACCGAGCCATCCCCTTTCATTTATCATCTTGGCCAGTTCGCCCAGTGTCATCCCATAGCGAATTGGAATTGGATGCATTCCCACAAAGGATTCAAATCCGGGTTTAACAAGCGGGCCCTCCACGATTTCTCCACCGAGGGGATTTGGCCTATCCAGTAGAAGAACCTTTTTATCATTTTGCGCCGCCGCCGTCATGACATTTGTCAACGTGCTGATATAAGTATAATATCGGGACCCCACATCCTGCAGATCAACAACGATGAGATCAATTCCTGCAAGGTCTTCACCTGAAGGGGTCTTTTTTTTACCATACAAACTGATGATCCGGACACCCGAGCCCTCTATGCGGCCATCTTCGACCCACTCGCCGGCACCCTGCAGTCCCTTCAAACCGTGTTCAGGCGTAAAGATCACCTTCAGTGAAATTTCATCCTTTTTTTCCAACAGCATATCAACAAGATGCCTTCCGGCGCTATCCAGACTGGTTTGATTCACAACAACCGCAATGGACTTTCCCTGAAGTTCGGCAAAGTCATTTTCTTCGAGGGAATCGATTCCCAACAATAAACGATGGTCCTGCTTATTTGTATCTTGTTGTGGATGTTTTGAGGTGAAACGTGAACAGGACAAGAGAAAAATCATCCACACGCAAAGAATTAGGGGACGAGACATTCGGATCAAGGGGCGATTTTTGTGAACTGTTTTAAAACCAAATCCACGATATGAGTCGTTCCCAAATTAATGAGTACTGCCACTCCGATGAATAGGGTCCAGGCTATCCCTGCTAGTTGTAAAATGAATACGGCGGCAAGACTTACCAGCAGGCCTATAATCAGGCTGAAGGCCTCATAGGGGCGTTTTGATTTAGATAAAATAAACAGGGCGATCAGTCCGCCATAGGTGTAGGAGGCAATCTTTAGCCCTACGATTACAATGGCACTGTCGCCTTCATTGAAAATGAGGGCAATGCCAATTAATACGGCTGCCCACATCAGGCTGATCAGTCGGGCCGTTGACACCGTCACCTTTTTTGAAAACCAATCCGAAACGGTTGACGAAGCCAGGGAATTGATCGATGAACTCAAGGTGGACATGGCAGCGGATAGTACACCTGCAAGCAAAATGCCTTTTAGTCCAACCGGCAAACTGTTTACGATGAAGGTTGAAAATTCCCTGTCTTTGGTCAGGGCTGCTCCATTAAAATAGAGGTAGATTAATGAACCCACAATCAGGAATAATGCAAATTGTAAAAATACAAAAAAACCACTGCCGATCATGGCCTTTTGGGCGGATTTCAAGTCTTTACAACCCAGGGCTCTCTGTACCATCATATAATCCACACCATGAGATCCTAAAGATAATAACATGCCACCGATCAGTGCGGACAAGAAAGACCAGGGATTTGAAATTATATTCCAACTGAAATTAAAAACAGAAGTCTTTCCCAAATTCGTGAGTTCTGTGAACATCGTTGGCAATGTCGACTGTGAATGACTCACGATAAAACCAATGGAGATCAGCGCTCCGCTCAGGTAGAGAATGAATTGAAAGCTATCCAGCCAGACTACAGTTTTAATGCCCCCTGACATCGTGTAAATTAAAGTGACAATGCCTATAATTAAGACCGCTGCGGGGAGCGACCAGCCCGTGATGACCTGAATGATTACCGCTGTTGCTAAAAATCTTACACCGTCCGCCAATACTCTTGTCACCAGAAAAACCAGGGAGGCGGTTTTCTGGATTCCCCTACCAAAGCGGGAACCCAATACCTCATAAATTGAGGTCACTCCCTGTTGGTAATACTGGGGCAGCAGATAGAAACTTACAAGCACTCTGCCAAGAATATATCCCAGCGCCAGCTGCAGGAAAAACCAGGTCCCCCGATAAGCCAGGCCAGGCACGCTTATAAACGTCAATACGGAGGTCTCAGTAGCAACAATGGAGAACATCGCCACTACCCACGGTAAGCTGCGATTAGCCAGAAAGTAGTCTGCAGGGGTCTTGTTAAAACGACTTTGCAGGAGGCCATATCCGGCCATGGCTCCCAGAAAAACAATGATAATAGTGAGATCTATCGGGCTGATTAGAATACCTTTCTTTAAAGGGTTACATAACCATAAAACGATACAAAAATGTCAGCAATGTGCTGACGGTTACATATAAATTTATGACAGTTGGATGTGTTTATCAGTCCTTATTTTTTAATCAGAGCAGTGCTTTCATGGCTTCTGTGTAAAAAGACCTGCGGACTTCCCAGATTCCACCCCGCTCTCTTGTAGGATACACTCGATTTGTAAGCAGAATGATGATGATCTTTTTTTCCGGATCTATCCACATTGATGTGCCGGTAAAGCCGAGATGTCCAAAAGACGAATTTGAAAACAGATCACCGGCTGAGCTTGTTCCGTTTCGCGAAGGCGTATCCCAGCCAATGGCTCTGTCTGAACCGTGAGGTAGTTCCTGCCGTTTAGTGTATTGCCTTATCTGCCGGCTACTGAAAAAACGGGTGCCGAGGTAGGTTCCGCCATTGATCAGCATCTGTGCGTATTTACCCATATCTTCAGCAGTGGAAAATACACCTGCATGGGGAGCAACACCGCCCATTAACCAGGCATTTTCATCATGCACCTCTCCCCTGATCAGCTTATGCCGATAGAGTGAATCGAACTCGGTCGGGGCGATGCGTGGAATCATTTCCTTGGGGGGATTGAACATGGTGCTCTTCATTCCGAGGGGATTAAAAACCCATCTCGACGCAAGTTCATCCAACGGTCTCCGGCTGACTTTTTCGATGACCGACCCAAGCAAAATTATGCCCAAATCGCTATAGGTAAAGTGGGTTCCAGGCGTAAACTCAATTTCTCTTTTTAAAATGTCATTAAGAATATCAGCTCTTGAATGGAAACGATCGTGGAGAAAATATTGATAGTAACCGGGGAGTCCGGAAGAATGAGTCAGAAGGTGTCGCAAGGTTACGTCCCCCCTCCCCCCGCCTGTAAATTCCGGATAAAACTGACTCACTTCCTGGTCCAGAGCCAGTTGTTTCTTTGATGTCATTTTCATGAAAATGGGTGTGGTTGCCAGAACTTTTGTCAACGAGGCAACATCATACATCGTATTGCTGTCCACTTGTGGAGAATCGAGATCGTAGGTAAAATGCCCAAAACCTTCGTCAGCAATAACTTCACCGTTTTTTGCGATAAATATCTGCGCACCGGGGAATATATGGTTCTCCGCCGCTTTTTCAAGGACTTGCCGGGCGGCACCAAGTTCGAAATTTTGGGATGATTTCTCGAATCCCCAAGTTCGTCTTTCAATTTCCACTCCATCACCTCGCTTATATTGCTCATTGAGATCGACAGGTAGCTTGCCGGTGATCGGTATCCGACCCCACAGAGCGTCTGCAGCCGCTCTTTGTGAAACGTCTCCGTAGCCATAGGCGCAGAGGTATGTTTCCAGGATATCATAATCCGGTAAATAGGGGCTCCCAAAGCCTACCGTCACAAATGGGATATTTTTTTTATACAGACGCTTGAGCAAATCGTTATGGCTGGGATCAATAGTGGAGAGACCTTTGTTCATTTTTATGCGGACCAGTAAAGTGACAATGACCTGATCGGCTTTTGAGAGTCGCTTGAGAATATCATCAGACACTGCTGTGTCAATCTTGTCGCTAACAAATATCTCTTCAACATTTCCATGTGTTTTTGCAACATCGGCGATAAAGGGGTCCAGTTGATCCCGCGCATCCGCATCGGTTGTTAGGATGAGATGAGCAAGTTTGTGGATTTTCTCGGGTTTCAAGGGGAGCTGTCCCGAGTCTTTCACGACGGTTATGGATTTCCGGGCAATTTCCTTTGCAATATCCCGATTGTCGGAGGTACCAACCGTCTGCTCAACTTCAGCCCAGTCTGCTGAGCTGTCCTCTGTGAACAATCCCAAAGTCTGCTTTAATTGCAGAATCCGGTTTACTGATTCATCGATCCGCTGTTCTGTAAGACGACCACTCTTCACGGCCTCTTCAACAGCATCTATGGTATGGGGCACATCTATGGGTAAAAGCAGGATATCAGCGCCGGCTTCAATGGCCCGTACGGCGGACTCTCCGGCCCAGGCAGAACTGGTGAGGCCACCCATTTCCATACCGTCTGTCACAATGAGCCCATCATAGCCCCAGTCATCGCGCAATACGCCTTTGGTGATCATGCTGGATTGGGAGGCAGCCCTGCCTGATGGGTCTAATCCGGGCACTGCGATATGACCTACCATAATCATCTTGACACCTGCATTAACAGCAGCTTTAAAGGGTTTTAATTCGACCTCCTCCAATTCCTTGCGGTCGCCTGGAATGGTGGGAAGTTTTGAATGGCTGTCCGTGGCCGTATTGCCGTGACCTGGGAAATGTTTGGCACAGGCTATCAGGCCGTCGCTCTGCAGGCCTTTTATGAATTCGGTTCCAAATTCAGAGACTACCATTGGGTTATCACTGTAGGAACGAAAATTTATGATGGGGTTGTCAGGATTATTGTTTACATCCATCACCGGTGCAAAGGCAATCTGCACGCCAAGATTTTTGGCTTCGATCGCTGTAATCCTGCCCTGCTCGTAGGCAAGGTTCGGGTCCGCAGTAGCAGCCAATGCCATATTGGTCGGGAACAGGGTTCCGCCGCGCATCCATTGGCCGGTCCCCCTTTCATAATCCGCAGCGACCAATAAAGGAATGTTCGACCACTGCTGAAATTCACGAATATTGTAAAAAGAACCGTGTACGGTCCCGCCGAAGGTTATCAAACCGCCAATATTTTCCTCTGATATCCAGTGTTTTAATTGCTGGCGATACCAGTTTTTATCCGTATAGAAATCACCCCTGATACGCACCATGATCATTTGGGCGACTTTCTCTCTCAATGAGAGTGATTGATAGCTGATCTTATGGGGTTCGGTTTTGTCAACCTTTTGGACAGTGGCAGCGGTGGATGCGGGTGGTCTCATTGTGCAATTCACTATGAGGACAGCGATAAATATAAATAAACGGGATTTGATCATTCGTGAGTTTCTCAGTGTGGAGTGTTAAAGCTAAATCTAACCAGGTTCATTTCACAGGGATCAGGATATTCACACTGGTCCCCACACCGACGGAACTTTCAAAAGTAATTTCCCCATCAAATTCCTGGACAATACTATGAACCACAGAAAGTCCCAGACCGGTCCCTTCACCGACTTTTTTTTGTGTAAAAAACGGTTCAAGGCAGCGTTCCTTTTCTTCATCCTTCATACCCGTGCCATTATCTTTCACGGTAAAAACGACGGCCTTCGCTTTTCGATCAAGGGATGAAATCAAACTTATATTTTTGCGATAGTCAAGCCCTTGCTGCTCGGCTTTTTTATTGACGGCATATTGAGCATTTGACAAAAGATTCACCACTATTTGTTCGAATCGGCGAGAATCCAGAAACACCTTTGGTAAACCTGCCTGATATTTCTTCATCAGTTCTATTTCTTGATCCCGGAATTTTTCTATAAAAAACTGGCAGGCTTTTTCCACCGGTTCAGAGACATCAATCTCGTCAATTTCCTGATTTGAACCGCCAGCGAAGCCTCTCATATTATCAATGATCTTGGAGGCCCGCTCTGTTTGAACGATGATCTCATTGATATCTCGTTCGAGCTGTGAAGGATCGTCAAAACCATAAGTTGCCATGAGTTTCAGCACGTCAGCCTGTGCCCGGATAATGGCCAGGGGTTGATTCAATTCATGAGCGATTCCGGTTCCCATTTCGCCAAGATAATTTAATTTCCCATGTTGTATGAGATCAGTCTGCTTTTCCTTTTCAACCGATTCCTTGCGTTTCATGGATGAAATATCCATCAGATAACTGAAGAATACCTTCCGTACAGCACCTCTGTTAGCAGGATGAGCCTTTGTATATTCATAAACCCAGATAGATTTGGCTTTTTTCTGCTTAATCCGATATTCAAGCTCCCACTGTCTGGCTTCATTGTTCAACTTATCATGGATGAAATCCCTAACACGCTCATGGTCTTCCTCAATTACCTGATCCCAGTAATCAATAGACCCTTTGACAAGCTCTTGGCTGTCGAGCCCGATTTGCTGAATGTTATGTGAAACATAAGCCGGATGTGCAGGTTCATCACTGACTTTTTCCCAGCGGATCACCATAATAGGACCCCGAACAAACAGGTCTCTTTCTTCTTTCAGCTGTTCACAAGTTTTCGAGAGTTCACTCGTCTTTTTATTGATCAACAGATCCATGTTTTCACGGTATTCTATC